>JAFQBF010000115.1 GCA_017416735.1 Bacteroidaceae bacterium
TTAATCATTTAATTAACGTAAGTATGAATCAATACGAAACCGTTTTCATTTTGACTCCCGTTTTGTCTGATGTTCAGATGAAGGAAGCGGTAGAAAAATTCAAGGGTATTCTCGCTGCAGAAGGTGCTGAGATTATCAATGAAGAAAATTGGGGTTTGAAGAAGTTGGCTTACCCAATCGAAAAGAAGTCAACAGGTTTTTATCAGCTGATTGAATTCAAGGCTGAACCGACAGTAATCCAGAAGCTCGAAGTCAACTATCGTCGTGACGAACGCGTTATCCGCTACATGACTACTAAGTTGGACAAGTATGCTGCTGAATACGCTGCAAAGAGAAGAAGTGTTAAATCAACAAAGAAGGAGGACTAATCATGGCACAGCAACAATCAGAAATCAGATATTTAACACCTCCTACAGTAGATGTTAAGAAGAAGAAATACTGCCGTTTCAAGAAGAGCGGTATCAAGTATATCGACTACAAGGATCCTGAATTCTTGAAGAAGTTCTTGAACGAACAGGGCAAGATCCTTCCTCGTCGTATCACTGGTACTTCTTTGAAGTTCCAACGTCGTATTGCACAGGCAGTGAAGAGAGCTCGTCACTTGGCATTGCTTCCATTTGTAACTGACATGATGAAATAATAAGGAGGAATAGATATGGAAATTATTTTGAAAGAAGACGTAGTTAACTTGGGCTACAAGAATGACATTGTAACTGTAAAGTCTGGTTACGGCCGTAACTATCTTATTCCGACTGGCAAGGCTGTTATCGCTTCTCCGGCTGCCAAGAAGATGTTGGCTGAAGAATTGAAGCAACGTGCTCACAAATTGGAAAAGATCAAGAAGGATGCTGAAGCTGTAGCAGAATCATTGAAGGAAGTTTCTTTGACTATCGCTACTAAGGTTAGTGCTACAGGTACTATCTTCGGTTCTGTAAGCAACATCCAGATCGCTGAAGAATTGGCTAAGTTGGGTCACAACATCGACCGCAAGATCATCTTCGTTAAGGGCGTGAAGGAAGTTGGTAGCTATACTGCAACTGTAAAGCTCCACAAGGAAGTTTCTGTAGAAATTCCTTTCGAAGTAGTTGCTGAAGCAGAATAATTACAGCTTTAATAAATATAAAAAAGGTCTGATTCATCGAATCAGGCCTTTTTTTATGCGGAATTATATATATCTTTGTGCCCGTAAACAACCATTATATATGATAGATACTACAGTGTTTCAAGATAAGAAGGCCGTATATTATACCTTGGGCTGCAAACTGAACTTCTCGGAGACTTCCACCATAGGGAAAACGCTGAAAGAGGCAGGTGTGCGTACGGCCAGAAGGGGAGAAAAGGCAGATATTTGTGTGATAAATACTTGTTCGGTTACCGAGGTGGCCGACAAGAAATGCCGTCAGGCCATTCATCGGTTGGTGAAGAATCATCCGGGAGCCTTTGTGGTAGTGACCGGTTGTTATGCCCAACTGAAGCCGGAACAGGTAGCATCGATCGAAGGGGTCGATGTGGTGTTGGGAGCCGAAGAAAAAGGCCGATTGATGGATTATCTGGGCGATTTGCAGAAACACGATAAGGGCGAGGCCGTAACCAGTGCGTTCAAGGACATCCGCAGTTTTGCACATTCATGTTCGCGGGGAGACCGTACCCGTTATTTCCTGAAGGTGCAGGACGGTTGCGATTACTTTTGTTCCTATTGCACCATCCCGTTTGCCCGCGGACGTAGCCGTAACGGACGTATCGAGGACATTGTAGCACAAGCCCGTCAGGCAGCAGCCGAGGGAGGGAAGGAGATTGTCATTACGGGGGTGAACATCGGCGACTTTGGCAAGACCACCGGAGAGTCTTTCTTCGATTTGGTGAAAGCGCTCGACCAAGTGGAAGGCATCGAGCGTTACCGTATTTCGTCCATCGAACCGAACTTGCTCACCGATGAAATCATCGATTATGTGGCACAATCGCGTGCCTTTATGCCTCATTTCCACATCCCCTTACAAAGCGGGTGCGACGAGGTGCTGAAGCTGATGCGCCGTCGGTACGATACTGCACTGTTTGCCCATAAAATCAACAAGATAAAGGAAGTGATGCCCCATGCATTTATCGGTGTGGATGTCATTGTAGGCACTCGTGGCGAAACGGAAGCATACTTCGACCGGGCATACGAGTTCCTGAAAGGCCTCGATGTCACCCAATTGCACGTGTTCAGCTATTCCGAACGTCCGGGCACTCAGGCCTTGAAGATAGACCATGTGGTGTCGCCCGAGGAAAAGCATCGCCGTAGCCAGTTGCTTTTGACTTTGTCGGATGAAAAGACCCGTGCTTTCTATGCATCGCACATCGGACAGGAAGCCGTGGTGCTGATGGAGAAATCGAAGCCCGGAACCCCAATGCATGGTTTTACAGACAACTATGTACGGGTAGAACTTCCGTACGATATATCGTTGGATAACCAGTTGGTGCGTGTCCGTATGGGTGATTTCAATGAAGACAGTACCGCTTTGATGGGAACTATATTATGAAAAAGCTCTCAGTCGTCATATTAAACTGGAATGGCTTGCCCATGCTCCAAAAGTTCCTTCCCAAGGTCGTGGAATACTCCCGAGGGGAGGGGGTAGAAGTCTGTGTAGCCGATAATGGCTCTACGGACGAATCCGTGGCATGGGTGCAAGCCAACTGTCCCGATGTACGTCTCATCGTTTTGGACAAGAACTACGGCTTTGCCGATGGCTACAATCAGGCTTTGCAACAGGTGGAGGCCGAATATGTGGTGTTGCTGAACAGTGATGTAGAAGTCACTCCGCATTGGTTGGAGCCTATGGTGTCGTACATGGATACTCATCCCGAAGTGGCAGCTTGCCAGCCGAAGATAAGAGCCGAACGCAATAAGGCTTGTTTTGAATACGCCGGTGCTGCGGGCGGATACATCGACAAGTTCGGCTATCCGTTCTGTCGGGGACGCATCTTCGAAGTGGTGGAGGAAGATCGTGGCCAATACGATACGGTTGCTCCCGTCTTTTGGGCGACGGGTGCAGCCCTTTTCATCCGTTTGAAGGATTATCGTGAGGCCGGTGGTTTGGATGGACGCTTCTTTGCCCACATGGAGGAGATAGACCTCTGCTGGCGTTTGCGGAGCAGGGGACGGGGCATCGTCTGCATTCCTCAAAGCACGGTGTATCACGTAGGGGCAGCTACCTTGAAGAAAGAAAACCCTCGCAAGACTTTTTTAAATTTCCGCAACAACCTGTTGATGCTTTATAAAAATCTGCCGGAAGGAGAGCTGAAGAAAGTGCTCTTCATCCGTGGAGCGTTGGATTGGTTGGCTGCCTTTGTCTTCTTGTTGAGAGGTGATGGGAAGAATGCAAGGGCCGTGATTCAAGCCCGCAAGGAGTTCAAGTACATTCGTGCGGACTTTGAAGCTTCCCGTGCCGAGAATCTGGCGAAAGCTACCGGTCGGGCTATTCCCGAGAAGGTGGACTATAGCATCTTGTGGAAGTTTCATATAGAACGAAGGAGGGTGTTCTTCTCTTTAAAATCATAGTGTCATCCTGGGCAACGCGAAGGATCTGATGACATCACCTTTCTATTTTCTTTTTTCGAGAGACGAGTCTTTTAAAAAACGCCTTCGCAAAAATAAAAATCGCCTTCGCGATTTTTTATTTCGCGCTGACGAATTCAGCAAGCATTAGCAAGAATGAAGGAATTGTTGAAGAAGAATTCCAAACGCTTCTTCAACAATTCCTTCAATAAACTATTTGTGCAATCACCCCCTAAAGCTTCCGGCGGAAGCTCTATAAGCTTATTGCGATTCGTTACTAAGCTTCCGGCGGAAGCTCTATAACGCATTTCAAACAAAACCGGTTGCAGACCTTCAGGAAGTTCAGACTCTCTGAATATGAAACCATTGCAATGCCGTTCCCGTCTGAACATCCTCGTCGTCGCTATGTCATCCAGAGCGAAGCGAAGACGTGTTGTTGAGGGCTTGCCCGAAAAATCTCGATAATCCCACTAAAAACATCATCGTAGGAACTTCAGCACGGAAGCTCATTGTAACTGCCTGATGCTTAGTGAGTCTGAACTTCCTGAAGAAGAATTCTGAAATTTGTTTCTTTTATAGGTTTTGCTCTTCTGATAAAAAATAAGGCAAAACTAAGGTTCAACTAAGACAAAACTAAGGGACAAAATTTGGCAGGTAATACCATCTGCCTTTAACTTTGCACAAACAAAAAACATTGATGATATGAATAATCTATGGAAAATGAAGTGGGGCGGTATATATGCCTTTTTGTTGGTTGTGCTGGTGTCATTGCACGGATGCAGTTCCCGTAGCAGCAATCGGGTTGTACCGGTGGTTACTTCCGGAGGCGACACGCTGGTGATAAATCTGGTGGAACACGGAGATGAGGATTGTCTGCGGGGTGAAGAAATCCCGATTGACACGGTGTTGTTCCGCTATGCTACTTATCTGCGTGTGCAGGGTGACAAGGCCGTTGTCTTTGACCTTCATAATACGGATTATTATTGTCACGTCTTTACTTATCCGGACTTTGAATACATATCTTCTTTTGCCAAGCGTGGGGGAGGCCCGGACGAAATCCAGATTGCCGACAATGTGCGATGGGCAGGTGAGGAAGAAATGTGGGTGTTGGACAATGCCAAAAACCGGATGACCCGTTACAGCGGTATTGCCCGTGGCAAGACCCCGAAACTGGAAGAGCATGTCAAGTTGGAGCAGTCGTTGATGCGTGCATTCGATTTTGACGTTTATCGTTCTGGGCAGGTACTGATTCCCGACTATTCGGGCGAGAACCGTTTCTGTTGGGTAAATCTTCCATCAGGAAAGATACATCGCAAGTGGTTGGAGATTCCGATGGAAGATCGGAATCGTCTGGAAGAAAGTCCACAGGCAGCAGCTGCCGGGTGGCGTAGTTTCATGGCTTTTACACCCGACAGGAAGTATTTGGTGGCAGCTTGCCAGTTTGCCGACCGGCTGGATATTTATAAAGTGGCTGATGGCACTATGGTAACGAAAATAGGCAATGACAATCGGGAACCCAAGTATGAGGTGTCGAGCAGCGGTTATGGTTACGCATCGGGCAGTATCTGCCATTACGATGTGCAGGTAACGGATCGGTATATCTATACAGTTTACGACGGCCGGCGTTTCAAGGACATCATGAAGCTGGGTAGAGGCTATAAGCAAGGTGGCCAGCGTTTCCGCATCCATACGCTTCAAGGTGAATTGTTGAAGGAGTATAAGTTTGACCGCCCCATTGCCGGTATCTTTGTGGATGAGTCCAGCGGTATTCTCTATGGTTTGGATGTCAATGCCGACGAGCAGATAGTCAAGTTTCCGGGTTTTCGGCTTCCTCGGTGAATTGGGTCAGCTGATATCCTTTGCCTCTTTCATAGTTTATTTGGTATCGGGAGGTTTCTTTCAGTTCATTCCGTAGGGTGGAAACGGTTTGGTTGATGCGGTTTCCGATGGCATTCGTTCCTTCCTTATCCGGATTTTCCCATAAGGCTTCTTCTATTTGTCTGCGTGTCACGAAAGAGTCCATATTGTCGGCCAGCAGTTGAAAAAGCTTGAAGGTCATGGAGGTCGTTTTCAGCATTTTCCCGTCGATGCAGATTGTTTTGTTTTCAGCATCGATGGTAAATTTTTCTTTGTCTTCTGTTTCTTCTGTATGGTTCTTGCTTTTTCTGGAAGAAAGCAGGCGGATAAGGATTGTGCTTGCCAGGATGCATCCCGCAAGCAGTATATATACGGAGGCCGATGTATGCCTTAACGCCGTTAGGGTGTTATAGTTTACCCATGCCTGTATGCTGGCAGTATTCTTGATGTCGATGAATGCCTTTTCAGTCAGTACGATTCCTTGAAAAGAGTTGAAGTCGCTTTCAGAAGAATGGGCGATGCCATTGTGATGATAGATGATGCCCGTCCGCCCTTCAATGCCCATCTTTTCCAGCTCTTTCTGAAAGATGGTGTTGAAGTCTTTCGGGTTGAGCGGGTTTGTTCGGATGAATGTGTATTGCATGGCCAGTTGTGTGGCTTTGAACTGTTCGATGCTGTCTTCAAAGTGGAAGGTTTCTATACCGTTTTCGGTTTGAATCTTTATATGCTTGATTTTTTTCCCAAGATGCGAACCAGAGGTACTGAATCTTTTACTATTCTGACGCCTGTGGAAGTCGATGAGGATACTTTCTTGAAGGGCATCTTCGAGAATGGGCTTGATGTTGCTTTCCGAGTTCTTCTGAACGGCAAGGGCAAAGACAAGGCCTGTCAGGCCAATGACAAGGGCATATAAAAAGATTTTGTTGTTTTTCATAGATACATTGTTGGTTTGCTGGGCAAAAGTAATGAATGTATGGCAAATGGGCAAAACTTTCCTTACATTAAATAAATTTAAGCGGCTTTTCTACAAAACTAAGGCAAATATAAGGTTCAACTAAGACAAATATAAGTGAAACTAAGGCTAACTAATCGTATATTAAGGTATCTTTGCATCTATAAAAATAGCTTGAAATTATGAAGTATTGTTTATCCTGTTTGTTTCGATGGAAAGGACGATTTTAATCGCTTGAACAGCTTCCCCGGTGAGATGATGTTTCAAACCTTTTTATTGGATAAGGAGAACAAAGTAGTAGCTATTGGCAATCCTGTCCTCAACCCAAAGGTGAGGGAACTTTACGTAAGACTCATTGCAGGTAACGAAGGTACTAAGTCATCGACTACACAGACTCAAGTTTCAGTCAGTCAAACAGTGGTGGATTTTGGTAAGTTCCCGATGCATGAAAAAAAGGAACATAGTTTTGCCTTGATCAACACGGGTAACAACGTCTTGGCGGTACAGGATGTCATTACCTCCTGTGGATGTACCAAGGCAGAATATAGTAAAGAACCAGTCCGTCCGGGTGGCACGCTGGAAGTGAAAGTGATTTATGAAGCCGATGAACCGGGACGATTTAATAAAAGCATTACAGTGTATTGTAATGCAGAAAAATCGCCCTTGCAATTGACTATTAGAGGGCTTGCTGAGTAATTCATATTCATTGTGTCATCCTGAGCGCAGTGAAGGATCTGGGGACATAAACAATAGTATTAACCAAGAGAACAAAGAAGGGAGGAAAAGAATTCTACTGCAATGATTTTTCTTTTCTCTCCCCGTCTGCTCTCCCTAAAAATATAGGAGGATAAATTGGCACAAAAATAGGAAATTAATTTGAAAGAAGCAATGCGTTTGCTTGTCTGCTGAAAGGATAAATGCAGAAATATGAATTTAGTGTTAAAATCAAAAAATGGAATTTATGTATAAGAAAGTATTAAAGGTCGCTTTTGCGGCTGTTGTTGCAATGGTAGCCGGTATTAATGTGTTTAACGCTCAAAAGTACGTTGAATTGTCGGATATCGGTAAAGAAAATGTGGAAGCATTGGCTGACAATGAGTCAGATTCGGATTTAGCAAAGAAACAATGGAATCGCTATGATTATACATTGGATAATGGTATGCCGGCTGTGAATTGCTGGAAAAAGGGAGAAGACGATTGTTTGTTGAAATAATATAATCAATTAAAATGATGGTGTGGACGGTTTTTGTTGTCTTGTTAATGTTTCTGGTTTCTTGTAGTAATGAAACGAATGAATCATCCGTTGTTCATTTTGTAGAACGCAGCGATGTGAAAATGTCGGAGTTGGTATCGGACTATACCATTATACCTTTGGAAACGCGGGATGATAATTTGATATTGGATGCCAGTATGGTCCGAATTTGGAATGGACGCATCTATATCTTGGATTGTTTTTCTTCTGAAAAAGGTATTTATGTTTTCAGCTTGAATGGCAGTTACGTAGGTAAAATAGGCTCATTTGGTAATGGACCGGGTGAATATATTATGCCTCTTACAATTGCTGTTGATGAGGTTGGCAATAGAATAACCGTTAAGGATGTCGCTCGGAATAGGCTTTTGCATTACGATGCTGAAACGCTTCAATGCGTGGATGAACATGACGTGTCTTTCCTGTCGGATTGTATGGAATATTTGGATAATGGTTCGTTGTTATGGTATGTAGGAAGCGGATGGAAAGATGAAGGAACTCCTCATTATCATATATTGATGACAGACAGAAATAGTTCCATCGTAAGCAGGCATATACCTAAAAAGGATTTTCCGAAGAGAAGTATGTATAATGTCATGACTTATTTTCATCAATATGACAAGGAACTGTATTTTCACCATCCTTTCTCAAATACGGTTTATCACTATGATGCGGATGCTGATTCGATAAAAGTGGCTTATACCCTTTCATGTGATAATCTTGTGTTTCCGACAGAAGAATATGTTATGGAGAATAATGATGGGATTATAAACCAACTGAAAGAAGACGGTTATATCGCATATTATGACTTGTTGGAAAATTCAGAACATAAGCTTTGTTATTTCGGGACAGACAAGGAAAGGTATATCGGTGCGTATGATAAAGAACGACAACAGGGATTTTATACGAATGTCAATAAGATTGAGGATGATATGGGCCTGATTAAGTTTGGTCGTCCGAAGACTGTCTATAATGATAGCTTTGTAGGTCTTGTCTATATGGAAAATCCCGAAGCAATACCATCCAATTCTGTACTTTCTCCGTATTTGTGCGGCAATGATGATGGCAATCCGATAGTTGTGCTCTATAAATTGAAATAACGCAATATAACTATGCTGCTAGGCATCAGGTGGAGTGATAAATAGTTTTTGATATGAATGGAGTGGGAAAAAGAGAGAAAAGAATTCCAGCTTCAAGTACGTTCTTTTCTCTCCCCACCGGTTCTCTCTAAAATAATAGGAGGATAAACCAATGCAAAAGTAAGGATTAAAATTGAATCGGGCAAATCGGTGGTTGGCAGGATTCACGGTGGAGATAGAGCACATCCCGAAAAAGTAGTTGCCAAAATAAACAAATTATTTGTTTTTGTGTAGATGAAGATAATTCAAAAATTTATTGTATGTTTAATAATCCTGATTCTTCAATCGGTGTCCTAAATTATAGTATATGATGAAATGTAAAATACTCTATTTAGCCGTTTTATTATCCCTTGTAGGTTGTCAATCTAGGAATATCATGAGTGGTGAGATTATTTTCTCACGAGCAGATTTCAAGGAAACCAAGTTGATGGAGAATCCCGAAGCGATTGTAATAGAGGATTTGCTTTATCCGGCAAGCTTCCGGGTAATGTATGATAGTATTTTGGTGGTAGGAAATCAGTCGGTATGCGATTATCAGTTGGAGTTGTATTCGTTGAATACGTTGAATCCGATCAAACAATTGATAACGAAAGGTAACGGACCGAACGAAATGTTTTCTTGTGGTTTGATGTTGCATACTAATCAGGATAGGGCATTCTATTTGCAGGATTCGAATGCTGGTGTTTGCTATGTGACGGATATGAAGTCGCTGTTGGAGAATGCAGCTTTTACTCCTCTCGACAAGTTCCATTATTCGTCGGAAATTCTCAATACTACGGATATTTGTCTAATGGGGGATAATCGCTATGTAGGTTATCACATGTGGTATTTGGAGGATAAGGATTTTAGTCAAGTGGAATCTCCGTTGGCTTATTATGCATACAACGATAATTCGGGCAGAGGGATGCAGGACTTTCCTTATTTTGTGGCTTCTGTGACTGGTGCTCGTTTCTTCAAGAACCCTAAAACAGGACAGATATGGACGTTTGACTACTATCGGGATAGGATTCAAGTGTATGATGATTCCTTGAAGGTGGTTGCTTCGATGGAGGGACCTGACCATTTCAATCCATCTTATACGAAGCGTGCTATCAATGCACCGGTAGCTTTTGTTACATTCGGAGGTGGCTTGTTTTATGCTGCTTATACGGACTATTATTTGACGGACAAGCATATTTACGTGGTATATCAAGGCACGAAGAACTTTAATCCAGAGGAACTCCCGTCAGTGGAAATCTTCAAACTTGATTTTGATGGAAATCTGTTGTGTAACTATAAGTTTGACCGTTATGTCTATTCCGTGTCAGTGGATAGTAAGGAGAAGTACTTGTATGTAGCATCAAGGAAATCGGTTGATGAACCACCTGTAATTTTAAGATATGAATTGTAGTAAAATTCGAGCGTAGGAAGTCGGTGGATAAATACACGGACGAGGTTCGTTGGGACAGGGTAATGAAGAAAATAGAATAGAAATTATGGAGAGGAAAAAGAAGGAGAGAAAGAACTTCAACTGCAAACTTTTATTCTTTTCTCTCCCGATCGGCTCTCCTTAAAAAGGAAGTAGGTTATATCGATGCAAAGTTAAGTAAGAAAATTGGATTCAGCAAATCGGTGATTGGCTGGATTCACGGTGGAGATAGAGCACATTCCGAAAGAGCAGTTGCCGTAATGATAAACGATGAACGATATAAAAATTAAGAAAAATGAAAAAGAAATTGTTTAGATCCGTATCTATTTTTGCCATTGCAATAATGGCTGGTGTTAATGTGTTTAAGGCTCATCAGCCGGTGCAGTTGTCCGACATTGCCATGGCCAATGTGGAAGCATTGGCCACAGGTGAAATTGTACCGGGTTATACAGGTCCTACCGAAGTTTTTACATGTTACAAAGAAGGTGTTGCACATGGTAACGGTATTTTATGTAAAACGGAAAATAATATAAGCTGTAGTATGATCCTTTGCGAATAATATTGTAGCTTAAAAAAATGTAATGTTATAATATCAAAAAAAATGTTTGGTATGGATTATGTTCGATTGTTTAGAGGACATATCCATACTGAACTTTATTGTTTGGATGAAATATGAAACAGTTAATTTTATTATTGTTTGGTGTACTTTGTTTTTCTTGTCATCATACGATGAAAAATGACAAAGTTGTGGATATGCAGGTAATAGATGGTTTCCCTTCTACTTTGGATTTGGAACAGATGGTCGATTCTGTTTCTTTTATACCTTTAGATGATGGTAATTCGGAGTCACTTTTTAAGGATATCGACAAGATGCTTTACGTTGGCGGACGATTCTATATATTGGATTATATGGGAACTTCTTCTGTTTTTGTTTTTGATGAAAGTGGTAGTTTTTTGTTCAAAGTGGGTAATGTCGGACAAGGTCCAGGTGAATATTATAAGGTGACGGACTTTGATGTCAATAAAGGCCGTATCTATTTGCTTGATTCTAAGAAAAGAAAGATATTATCTTATGATTTGGATGGTAAATACTTGAAGGATTATAAATATTTGGGCAAGATAGAGGGCGTCAATGATTTGATTGTTACAAATGAAGGTGATTTTCTTTTGGGAATGGATGTTGAATTGAATTCAAAAGAGCAAGTTCTTCTTGTCGATTCAAACTTTACAATAAAAAATAGAGTGCTTGATTTTACGGATGAGACAACGCGTAGCCAGTTGAAGGTGGGATGTTTCAGAAGATGTGGTGATGAAATTGTATATCATTATCCTATTTCCAATAAATTCTATATTTTTGATTCAAAAGGTAAAATTTTGAAGGACCTTGATTTGTTGTTGGGTGAGGAGATTGATAAGGACATACGGAAAGATTTTTGGAAAGTAAGTGTTGAAAGAGAAAAGCAGAACTTGAGCTATTTTTATAAAACCCCCTTTATATGCAATGACTTTCTTGTAACCGAGGCGTTTTATCGTTCAAAGAATGCCATTGTTTGTGCTGATTTGGATGCAAGGGAATTTTTTTTAAAGGAATATAGTGTGGATGCTCCTTTTTCTTTGGCTGATTTTAATTTCCCTTTGTATATGGATGATGAGAAAGTTGTTTGCAGAATGAGTGGAGGAGTATATAACAGATTGGATGAAGATTCGAAGTCGATGATGAAAGGACCGGAAGTTGACTGTTTGAATAATGGTGGTATTGTGTTTGTTGTCTATCATTTAAACCGAAATTAGGTGATTTTTAGTGTGCTTGTTGGTACTTAATCCTAAAGGGGAAACGAAATAGATAGGAATCTTTTGTATCTCTTTCTGTTTGATAGTGAAAAGTAAGAATGATTTTCTTTTTAATATGATCTCGTTGGACGAGCATTTGTTCTTGGCAAAGGCCAATCATAACGAATTAAGATTCGGGGTATTTGATGCGTTTGACAAGGGTATAGTTCCTGTTTACCGTTCTTTCTTGGAGTAAGGTTTAGGCATTGCATTTTGAGTTTGCTTTTTAAATTGCCCGATTAATGATGGAAAGTAGAAAGAAATGTATGATGTTGTCCGCAGTATGCTGTTTCCTGCTGCTGGGCTGTGTGCGCAACGCTCCCCTGGAACGTACCTTCCACCGTGCCGGAACGAACCGTGCGGAACTGGAAAAGGTGCTCCGTCACTATGAAGGGGACGGACGCAAGCACCGTGCCGCCCTCTTCCTGCTGGAGCGTATGGCGGACTGCTACGGTTATGACAATCCCCGCATCGACTCGATGAAGCAGTTGAAGTATCTTTCTTCCCTTCCCGACCGGGAGGCCTGGACGGATTCGGTGAAGAAGGTTTGGAGCCACGTTTCCGTGCGGAACAGCCCGAAGGTGTATGATGCGCAGGTAATCAGTGCTGATTATCTGATCAGCCACATCGACCACGCGTTCAAGGTGTGGGACAGCCGTCCGTGGTCACGTCACTACTCGTTCGATGAGTTTTGTCGCTACGTGCTGCCTTACCGCCTGGCGGACGAGCCTCTGGAAGCGTGGCGCGAGAGCTATCACCGGCGGTTTGCTGCCCGTGTGGATTCCATTTATTCGGGCAGTGACATTGTGCGCAAGATACAGGCAGTGCAGACGGTTTTCCTGGCCGACGGCACGGGTTGGAGCGACCTCTTCCCCCAGCTTCCGCATCCGGGTGCCCTCTTCCTGCTGGAGCATCCTGTGGGTGTCTGTGTGGAGCTTTGCGACTATGTGGCCTATCTGCTCCGTTCGTTGGGCATCCCTGCGGTGACTGACCAATACTGGGTTTCTCCGCATACTTCGGGTGCGCATTGGTGGAACGCTGTTCGTGACACGACAGGCCGTATGGTCTCTTTCTGGATGCCTGAGTCGGCGGTGGACCGCCTTCGGAACGACGGGCGTCCGAAGGGTAAGGTGTTCCGCCGAGAATACGGGAATGAAGTGCGTGACGTGACGGCCGAGTACTTCGGTGCGAATGAAGCGAGAACGGAGCTGGTACCAGCTGCCCAAGGCAAGGAACTGGAGCTTTGTGTGTTCACTTGCGGAAGGCATGTGCCGGTGGATAAGGGAACGTCAAACGGACGGACTGCGGTTTTCCGCAATCTGGAGCCGGGCATCCGCTTCTTCCCGATGTACCGGGATGAGAACGGCAGATTAGTGTTTGCGGGTCATCCTTTCTGTATAGACAGCCTGGGCAGTACGGTAAGCTATGTTCCCGACACGATGACCCGCCACCGTGCGGTGCTCCGCCGCAAGTATGCCTATCACCATCACCTGAAGGAGCGTGCCGTCCGTATGTCGGGCAACCGGGTGGAAGGCAGTGTGTATAAGGACTTCCGCAGCAGCGTCCCGCTGTTCACCTTCCCCCGTACGCTGAAGACGAACCGTCAGGTGATGGAGGCAGAGACAGATGTGGCGGTACGCTATGTGCGTTGGTATGCTGAACCTGCGAAGTTCAATGTGGTTGCTGCGGAAGTGGCTTTTTATGAACAGGGTACGGGTAAATGTATTCCGTATCGTGTGCTTGACTTGCCGGAATCGTCCTACGGCTTTGGGGTGGAAAAGATGACGGACGGTGATGTGCTGACGACCTATCAGGCGAAGGAAGCC
>JAFQBF010000116.1 GCA_017416735.1 Bacteroidaceae bacterium
AATGGTATATCCATGTTCCTCCAATGCCTCGATGGCACCGATATAAGCAAAACCACGAGGACCGCCGCTCGACAAAACCAATGCTACATTCTTCTTGTTCTTCTCCATAATATTCGTATTGATTTTAAAGTCTATGCAAACATACACAAAATCTGAAGAATTTTATGTATGTTTGCAGTTTAAAAACCAAATAAAAAGAAATATGGGATTCGGAAAATGGATAGGGGGCATTGTCGGCTTCATGGCGGCAGGCCCGTTGGGAGCTTTGGCAGGATATGCCATCGGCTCAATGTTGGAAAATAATGACGAAAACAATTATAGCGGTGGTGGATACAGTGGTAGAACCACTTATCAAGACCCGGCATACGGCCAACGCAATAGCTTCCTTTTCTCGATGTTGGTGATGGCTTCGTACATCATCAAGGCAGACGGGAAGGTAATGCATAGCGAAATGGAGTTCGTCCGTCAGTTCCTGCGTGTGAACTTCGGTGAAGCAGCCGTAGCTGAAGGGAACCAGATCCTGCTCAACCTCTTCGAACAACGCAAACAGATGGATGCCAACAATCCACAAGCCTTCAAGAACACCATCTACGAATGTGGTGTACAAATCAAGCAGAATATGGGATACGAGCAACGTCTCCAACTGCTCAGCTTCTTGGCAAAGATTGCACAAAGCGATGGCAATGTCTGTCAAGCGGAAATTGAGGCCTTGAAGGAAGTGGCTTTGGCGATGGGGCTCTCGGCACAAGAAGTGGAATCGATGCTGAACCTCGGTGGAAACACCTTGGAACAAGCTTATAAGGTGCTCGAAATCGAACCGACTGCTACGGATGATGAAGTGAAAAAAGCGTATCGAAAGTTGGCTCTGAAACATCACCCTGACCGGGTGGCTACCCTTGGTGAGGATGTGAAGAAGGCAGCCGAAGAGAAATTCCAACAGATTAACAATGCCAAGGAAATGATTTTCAAGGCAAGAGGCATTAAATAATTATGAAAAGAAACACCCTTATTCTCAGTAGTTTGATAGCTACTTCGCAAGTATTAGCTCAAGACCGTCCCAACATCATCCTCTTTTTGGTGGATGATATGGGAGTGATGGATACATCCGTTCCTTTCCTTACCGATAAGGATGGACAAGTAGAGACACATCCGTTGAACCAATGGTACCGAACACCTAATATGGAACGGCTTGCCGCCCAAGGTATCCGTTTCTCTACGTTTTATGCCCAGAGCGTGAGTTCACCTTCGCGTACCTCAATAATGACCGGGCAAAATGCGGCACGCCATCGCACCACCAATTGGATCAATTCAGAGAGTAACAATCGTACCACCTTTGGTCCTCACGATTGGAATTGGGAAGGAATCACCAGTGATGTACCAGTATATCCCAAACTTTTGCAGGCCGAAGGTTATCGTACCATTCATGTGGGTAAGGCACACTTCGGATGCATCGGAAGCGAAGGAGAAGACCCGCGAAATGTAGGCTTCGATGTGAACATCGGCGGTAACTCCATCGGACAGCCTGGAAGTTATTATGGCGAATGGGGATATGGATGGATAAAAGGAAACAAGAAGAGAGCCGTACCGGGATTGGAGAAATACCACGGAAGTGATGTTTTCCTTACCGATGCATTGACTTTGGAAGCTGAAGATGAAATCGAAAAATCAGTGAAAGAAGGGAAGCCTTTCTACTTGAATATGTCACACTATGCTGTGCATCAACCGTTTGAAACCGATAAACGGTTCTTGGATCATTATCGGAACTCGGGTAAAGGTGGACAAGCGGAAGCTTTTGCCACTTTGGTAGAAGGCATGGACAAATCCCTTGGTGACTTGATTCAGAAACTCGAAGAATTAGGTGTTGCCGAAAATACGCTCATTCTCTTTTTGGGCGACAATGGGGGAGATGCACCTTTAGGTGGAGCTGCTGACTATGGTTCATCAGCACCATTGCGAGGAAAGAAAGGATCTGAGTACGAAGGGGGTGTACGTGTCTCTTTCATAGCGTCTTGGGCAAAACCCGATGCAACGAACAAGTTTCAGAAGAAATACCCCATCGCACAAAATGCCGTTCAACTCCAACAAGGAACGGTGATGGATCTTTATCCTACCATTCTTTCCGTGGCTGGAGTCAAGGCGCCCAAAGACTATCCTTTGGATGGTTCCGATTTAAAGAAATTGCTTCAAGGAAAAAGGGACAAGAAACATCGTGATGATTTCTTGATGCATTTCCCTCACGGAGAACATCGTGCCAATTACTTCACCACGTATCGGAAGGGTGATTGGAAACTTATCTATTATTATAATCCGGAAACTGCAGGAGAACCTTCGTGGAAACTGTATAATCTGAAAGAAGACCCTTATGAGACATCAGACTTGGCCATGAAGCATCCCGAAAAGGCAGCTTCGATGATTGAACAAATGAAAGATCGTCTGGAAGAAGAAAATGCCCTCTATCCTGTAGATAAGAATGGAAATGTTTGTAAACTATAACAAAATAAGATGAAGATAACTACCGTATATTTCAGTGCAACTTACACTACACATCGAATTGTGAGCCATTTAGCCAAACGATTGAGTGAAGAAGTAATCGAATGTGATATCACCAACAATACACCAACCAAGGAAATAGTTATCCCTAAAGAAGAAGTGCTGGTAGTTGGCATACCGGTATATGCAGGACGTGTACCGGAAATGGCTGTTGAACGTATTCGTCGATTTAAAGGAGAGGGTACGCCGGCTATTGCTGTAGCCGTATATGGCAACCGTGACTATGATGATGCTTTGCTTGAATTGTCGGACTTGTTGAGCGACAATGGTTTCCAAGTAATTTCGGCTGGAGCGTTTATAGCGCAACATAGCATATTCCCGAAAGTAGGGGCGCACCGCCCGGATGCAGAAGACTATCATCAAATCAATGTCTTTGCTGACGAAAGCAACAAGATACTCAACAAGCACCTGGAAAAATTACTCCCTATACATATCCCGGGCAATCGGCCATATAAGATTCCAGGGTCTATTCCTATCTTTCCTTCAGGAACCAAATCATGTAAGGAATGTGGGAAGTGTGTCCAATTGTGTCCTGTTGGAGCCATTTCGAAAGAACACCCGAAGGATGTGGATGAAACCAAATGCATCAAGTGTGGACGATGCATCGTAGTATGTCCTACTCAAAGCAGAAAGTTCCAAGGTATGGTATATACCATGGCGGCCATGAAATTCAACTTGGCATATAAGGAACGTCGCGAACCCGAAATGTTTTTTGCCCGATATAATTAAAGAAAACGTATGAAACTGTCTCCAACAATAACCCAAGCTCTTGAAAACTTGAAAATAGAGTCGCTGAATCCCATGCAGGAAGCATCCATTGATGCATGGCGCGAAGGGAAGGATTTGATTCTATTGTCACCCACCGGCTCAGGCAAGACTTTGGCTTATCTATTGCCTTTGCTCGAAACGTTGAAACCCGACGTGAAAGGTGTACAAGCCGTAGTACTGGTTCCTTCCCGTGAGCTTGCCCTGCAGATTGACCAGGTTTTCAAGAGCATGAATACTCCGTATAAGGCGATGAGTTGTTATGGCGGACGTCCTGCCATGGAAGAGCATCGTACCATGAAAGGCATTGAACCTTCGCTCATCATCGGAACCCCTGGACGCATGAACGACCATTTGAGCAAGCTGAATTTCGATGCCTCTACCGTCCGCACACTCATCATCGATGAGTTCGACAAGTGTCTGGAGTTCGGTTTCCAGGAAGAAATGGCCACGGTCATCGGTCAACTTCCGAAGCTGGAGAGAAGATTCCTCCTTTCTGCTACCGACTCAGAAGAAATTCCGCAATTTGCCGGAATGAATCATACCACCAAGCTCAGCTTCCTGAACGAAGAAGAACCTATATCGGAACGGATACATATATATAAGGTGTTATCGCCCATCAAAGATAAGCTCGAGACGCTTTATAAACTTCTCTGCACGTTTGGAAGCAAATCAACGCTCGTTTTCTGTAACCATCGTGAGAGTGTGGAAAGGGTAGGCAAGTTTCTCCAGTCACAAAAGTTTCCCTGTGGCATTTTTCATGGAGGTATGGAGCAGGAAGACCGCGAACGTTCACTCTACAAGTTCCGGAATGGAAGTTGTCATGTGTTGATTTCTACGGACTTGGCTGCCCGTGGCTTGGATATTCCCGATATCGACAACATCGTTCATTATCACATGCCCATTCAGGAAGACGGATACATTCATCGGAATGGACGTACGGCCCGTTGGGAAGCCGAAGGAAACTCCTACATCATCCTGCATGGGGAAGAAACTTTGCCGGCATACATTCGTGAAGAACCGGAAACGTTCATTTTACCGGAAGTTACTCCTAAACCTTCACAGCCCGAATTTGTTACTTTATATATAGGTAAGGGAAAAAAGGATAAAATTAACAAGATAGATATTGTTGGCTTCTTGTTCAAAAAAGGGAATCTGAACAAGGATGAAGTAGGACGCATTGATGTGAAGGATCATTATGCATTTGCGGCCATTTCTCGCAAAAAGGCAAAGCAAACACTTAGTCTTATCCGAAACGAAAAGATTAAAGGGGTGAAAACCATCATCGAGGAAGCCAAATAATAGCTTTTTGTCAACAGATTCTTCAAATAAGTTTTCATTCATATATAAAAAGATGAAAGTTTATTTGGGTTTAATAAAAATTATCCCTATATTCGCCATAGAATAAAGAAATAACTTGATTGTTTCACAATAAAACCTAATTTCGATATGAAGAAACATAATTTCAGTGCAGGTCCATCTATCCTGCCGCGTGAGGTAATCGAAAATACAGCTCAAGCCGTATTGGATTTCAATGGTCTTTCCATCCTGGAAATCAGCCATCGTTCAAAAGATTTCCAAGCAGTGATTGACGAAGCGGTTGCTTTGTTCAAGGAGTTGCTGAACATACCTGAAGGCTATTCAGTTTTGTTCGTCGGTGGTGGCGCAAGCATGCAATTCTGTATGGTACCCTATAACTTCTTGGAAAAGAAGGCAGCTTATCTGAATACCGGTGTATGGTCGAAGAAGGCTATCAAGGAAGCAAAGGCATTTGGTGAAGTGGTAGAAGTGGCTTCATCGGCAGAAACTACCTTCAATTATATCCCGAAGGAATATACCATTCCTACAGATGCTGATTATTTCCACGTAACCAGCAACAATACCATTTACGGTACAGAAATCCGCAAGGACTTGGATTCTCCGGTTCCTATGATTGCCGACATGTCATCAGACATCTTCTCTCGTCCGGTTGACATTTCCAAGTACATCTGTATCTATGGTGGTGCCCAGAAGAACTTGGCTCCAGCCGGTGCAACATTCGTCATCGTAAAGGATGAAGCTTTGAATAAGGTATCACGTTACATCCCGACCATGTTGAAGTATCAGACTCACGTGGATGGCGGTTCTATGTTCAATACTCCTCCTGTATTGCCTATCTATTCAGCTCTCCAGACTTTGCGTTGGATCAAGAAGGAAGGTGGCGTAGTGGAAATGCAACGCCGTGCCAAGGAACGCGCAGACTTGCTTTACGGTGAAATCGACCGCAACAAGCTGTTCCGTGCTACTATCGCCGATCCTGAAGACCGTTCATACATGAACATCTGTTTCGTAATGAACGATGAATACAAGGAACTCGAAGCCGACTTCATGAAGTTCGCTACCGAAAGAGGTATGGTAGGCATCAAGGGTCACCGCTCGGTAGGTGGTTTCCGCGCTTCTTGCTACAATGCCATGCCATTGGAAAGCGTTCAGGCGCTCGTGGACTGCATGCAGGAATTTGAAAAGCTTCATTAATAAATCATTCAGATAAGGGCATGCCATGGCATGTCCTTATCCTTTTTAAACCAAACTCATCATGAAAAAAGTATTATTGTTGACAGATAAGCCGTTTGCACAAGTAGCAATCGACGGCATCCAGAAAGTGGTATCAGAAGCTGGTTACGAACTCAAGTTGTGCGAGAAATATGGTACAGACCTTGACCGTGTGAAGAGAGTGGCAGCCGATGTAGATGCCATGATTATCCGTAGCGACAAAGTCAATGGCGATATCATGGACGCAGCCCCAGATTTGAAGATTATCGTACGTGCAGGTGCCGGTTATGATAATGTAGATTTGGAAGCAGCCACTTCACGTGGCATCTGTGTGATGAATACTCCTGGTCAGAACTCCAATGCAGTAGCCGAGCTGGCATTCGGTATGATGGTGATGGCCGTACGTAACTTCTACAACGGAACATCCGGTTGGGAATTGAAAGGCAAGAAATTGGGTATCCATGCATACGGCAATGTAGGCCGTAACGTGGCACGTATCGCCAAGGGCTTCGGCATGGAAATCTATGCATTCGATGCGTATTGTCCGAAAGAATTGATTGAAGCGGATGGTGTCATCCCAGTCGATTCAGTAGAAGCCTTGTACGAAACCTGTAATGTAGTTTCCATTCATATCCCGGCCACTCCAAGTACCCGTATGTCCATCAACTACAACTTGTTGAATCGTATGCCGAAGAATGGTCTTATCGTCAATACAGCCCGTAAGGAAGTCATCAACGAAATCGAATTGGTCAAGGTAATGGAAGACCGTGCAGACTTGAAGTATGTAACAGACATCATGCCTGATGACCACGCCGAATTGGCTGAAAAATTCGCAGGCCGTTACTTCACTACACCGAAGAAGATGGGTGCACAGACAGCCGAAGCAAACATCAATGCCGGTATTGCTGCTGCTAACCAGATTGTAGGCTTCTTCAAGGAAGGTTGCGAGAAATTCCGTGTAAACAAATAAACCCTAAATACAAGAATCTAATACCATTATGGCTGTAATCAAACCATTTAAAGGCATCCGCCCACCGAAAGCATTGGTGGAACAAGTTGCTTCACGTCCTTACGACGTGTTGAACTCTGCCGAAGCACGTGCCGAAGCTGGCGACAACGAAAAGTCACTCTATCATATCATCAAGCCGGAAATCAACTTCCCGGAAGGTACTGACGAACACGACCCATGTGTGTATGACAGTGCTGCCGAACACTTCCAGATGTTCCAGGACAAGGGTTGGTTGGTACAGGACGAAAAGGAAAACTACTACGTTTATGCACAGACCATGAACGGCAAGACTCAGTATGGCTTGGTAGTAGGCGCTTACGTTCCCGACTATATGAATGGTGTCATCAAGAAGCATGAACTCACCCGTCGCGACAAGGAAGAAGACCGTATGAAGCATGTCCGTGTGAACAATGCCAACATCGAACCGGTGTTCTTTGCTTATCCGGATAACGCTGAACTCGATGCCATCGTGGCTAAGTATGCTGCTACTGAACCTGAGTACAATTTCATCGCTCCTGGTGACGGCTTTGGCCATACCGTATGGGTAATCGACCAGCAAGAAGACATCGATGCCATCACCAAGGCATTTGCGGCTATGCCATCCCTCTATATTGCCGATGGTCACCATCGTTCGGCTGCTGCTGCATTGGTGGGTGCTGAAAAGGCTCAACAGAACCCGAATCACAAGGGTGATGAAGAATACAATTACTTCATGGCCGTGTGTTTCCCAGCTAACCAGTTGACTATCATCGACTACAATCGTGTTGTGAAAGATTTGAACGGACTCACTCCGGAAGAATTCCTCGCAGCAGTAGGCAAGAACTTCATCGTGGAAGAAAAGGGCGAAGACATCTACAAGCCAAATGCATTGCACAACTTCTCCCTCTATCTGGAAGGCAAGTGGTATAGCTTGACTGCCAAGGAAGGCACTTACGATGACAACGACCCGATTGGTGTACTCGACGTGACCATCTCTTCCAACTTGATTCTGGATGAAATCCTCGGTATCAAGGACCTCCGTTCAGACAAGCGTATCGACTTCGTAGGAGGTATCCGCGGTTTGGGTGAACTGAAGAAGCGTGTGGATAGCGGTGAAATGAAGGTAGCCTTGGCTCTCTATCCGGTAAGTATGAAGCAGTTGATGGACATTGCCGATACCGGTAACATCATGCCTCCAAAGACTACTTGGTTCGAACCGAAACTCCGTTCCGGTTTGATTATCCATAAGTTGGTATAATATAAAAAAAGAAGTGGTTGGGATTCCCAACCACTTCTTTTTTAGATTAACTCCCAACAAATCTTCACGAAGAAAATCGCAAGCACGATAATAATCACCGGCTTCACAAATCCCGTACCTTTGCTCGTAAAATAATTGGCACCGATGTAATTCCCCGCAATCCCGAACACCGCCGCAACCAGTGCCAGCGGAAACCATACCACACCATGCACTAAGAATACCGCCAATGCCGCAAAGTTGGTAGAAAGGTTGATGACCTTGGTTGTTCCGGCAGCTTCATTCAAACTGACATGAGCCGCTGCCGTAAGCAGGAGCATCAGGAAAGTTCCTGTACCCGGGCCATAGAAACCATCATAAACCCCAATTACCAAAGCCAACGACATGATAATCAGCATCGTCTTCCGTTCAGAGAAAGGCGCTTTGTCCGATTGCAGGGATTTCTTCCGCAATACATAACAAGCCGTCAGAGGAAGGATTACCAGCATGATAATCTTGAACGCATCTGCATCTACCAACAAAGCCAGTCTTGCACCCAACCATGAACCCAACAAGGCCGTCACCACCGCCGGAAGCACTCGCTTCCAATGGATGAACCCACATCGGGCATAATGCCAGGTTGCTACTATCGTACCCAAACAAGCACTGAACTTGTTGGTACCTATCGCCGCATGAGGCGGAAGACCCGCAATCAAGTAGGCTGGGAGAGAGATTAACCCTCCACCGCCGGCAATCGCATCAATAAAGCCCGCCAAAAACACCAGCGGACAAACAATCAGGTATTCTATCATATTCTATTTTCTTTATTCATTCCTTCGTGTCATCCTGAGCAACGCGAAGGATCTGAAAACATAAATTCTTATAATTGCACAAAAATACTCTTTTTATTTGTACCTTTGCATATCATTACAAGAAAAAGACGAATGACACAAGAAGATACCTATAAAACCATCACCGAAAAAGCCGAAGGCATCTTTACCGAAAAGCGAAGCAAGTTCATTGCCATCGCCATTCCGGTTCGTACCCTGGAAGAGGTGAAACAGCATTTGGAAGTCTATCAGAAGAAGTATTACGATGCCCGTCACGTGTGCTATGCCTATATGTTGGGACACGAACGCACCAATTTCCGTGCCAACGATAATGGTGAGCCTTCCGGCACGGCAGGAAAGCCCATCCTCGGACAAATCAACTCCAACGAGCTGACGGACATTCTCATCATTGTCGTCCGTTACTTTGGAGGTATCAAATTGGGCACCAGCGGATTGATTGTGGCATACAAGGCAGCTGCAGCCGAAGCCATCGCCCATGCTACCATCATCGAAAAGACGGTGGATGACGATGTATATTTCGCTTTTGAGTATCCTTTCATGAACGATGTGATGCGTATTGTCAAGGAAGAAGAACCGGAGATTTTGGAGCAGGCTTACGATATGGATTGTCTGATGCGACTTCGTATCCGTCGTTCCATGATGCCTAAACTCCGTGCCCGTCTGGAAAAAGTCGAGACATTACGATTTATCGAAGACGAGCAAACAAAAGCAGAAGTTTAATCCTTATTCATTCGTATGATGAACTTTGTATCCCGATTTCTGAAAGGCAAGTGGTTGGATAAGGCCAGGCTCTATGCCCTGAATCCGCAGAAACTGAAACAACTGCTTCCGCAATTAGGCAAATATCTGTCCAAGAATGGACTTTCGTCGGCCAAGGACACCTTGTTGCTGATGAAAAACTACCTTTTTGACATTTCAACGGGTAAATACAAGGATTACGACCTCAAGAAACTGATAGTCATTGTGGGTGCCATCATCTACGTAATCACCCCGATAGACTTGTTGCCGGACTTCATTCCTCCCGGTTTCATCGACGATTTGTCCATCGTAGCCTGGGCTTTGAAGGAAGCTTCAGCCGAGCTTGAGAGGTACAAAACGTGGTTAAACCCTCCCCAAGAGTAAAAACACGATAACTCCTTGCACTCCTTCCACCGCCGTGCAAAGCTCTGTGCTCCAAAGTGTTAAGGTTGTAAGGAGTCCTGCCGCCTTCCTTACACCGCTTCCACCAACGTTCTAAAGCTTCCGCAATAAGCTCTATAACGTTTCTCGATAAGCTTTATAACGTTTCTTGATAAGCTTACTAAGCTTACAGCCGATGCGTTAGTAAGCTTCAAACGGCGGGTACAAAAGAAACTATTTATTGGACAAACTCTTCAGCAAGAAAAATAAATTTATCAGCATAAGTTTGGCGATTCTTCTGCATACATTTTCATTTATATTTTCTCCATCCTCAGTGTCATTCTGAGCAAAGGCGAAGAATCTGAAAACATGTAAGCGTCTCCACGATTCTCACCCATGAATAAATCGGGGCTGATAATATAAAATTATCCCCTCTTCCATTTGTCCGGTAATAGATCCCTGTATTTTTGCAAGGGTGTGTTTGGCTGCCATTCTGCAGTCCTGTCAATAA
>JAFQBF010000117.1 GCA_017416735.1 Bacteroidaceae bacterium
AAGACCAAATTCTGCTCTTCGACCCTTATTTTAATGCCCGCCAAGAACATCTGTTGACCGTTGTAGCCAAAGATACCACCTTGCATCACTTCCCGAAACGGAAGGAAATGAAATCTCCCTTCTTCCTGAACATGTTTTACGACGAGGGTTTTATCTCGTGGCCGGTAAGTGATACTATCTATCATTACGATGCCATAAAGATGCAACCTTTTCCGGAGTATGTAGTCAGGTTTCAACAACCGAATATCTATGATGCCATGCGCAACGAGGAGATTACTCCCGAACGGTTTACGGAAATCACCGAAGACGATTATCATTGCAAATGGATGAACAATCCGGTGGTGTATGGCGACCAGTTGTTCTTCTCCTTCAAATACGACAAGCTTTATTATGTAAGGTATAAGGAAGGCAAGTCGAGCATCTACTCCACTCTTATCGAAGGTCTGCCGGCCTTGAAGGTCGGTGCCAGAGGGAGAACCGGCAACCGGATGATTTACGCCTACTCCATGCCTGCCTTGATGGAGCACAAGGAAGAACTGGGAGCAATCCCCGAAGGAAAGCTCCGGGAACTTTATGACCAGGTGACCGACGAGGAAGACAATCCGATATTGGTATTTGCGGAATTGGAATAAGAAAGATATGTTGGTCTGATAAGTTCAAGTTCGCAAGCATATTTGCTAAACCGAATTATTTCTCTATCTTTGCCCTATATATAATAATGTATAAAGGAAATAAATATGGAAAACCAGAAAAACAACCAACTGCAGATAGAGTTGAAGGATGAGGTGGCACAGGGTACCTATGCCAACCTCGCTATCATCACTCACTCAAGTTCTGAATTTATTGTCGATTTTGTCAGAGTAATGCCGGGATTGCCCAAGGCGGGCGTGCAGTCTCGTATCATTTTGACACCCGAACACGCCAAGCGACTGATGTTTGCCCTTCAGGAAAATGTGGCGAAGTTCGAGCGTCAGTTCGGACCTATCCGTATGCCGGAAGAGATGAACGGAGGCCAGGGCGGACCCGACGGAAAGACCTTCATTCCGCCATTGAGTGGCTTCAAAGGCGATGCATAATCGCACGGAATAGTTAAAAAATCACAAAAGTCTGCTTTTCGAGCTTTTTTTCGGGGGCAGACTATTTTATTTTCTTGGTTTTCATTGCTGAATAAAATATTATTCGTAACTTTGCACCCCGAAAAAGTGTATTTCGATTTTCTCGGTGAAAAACTGAGGTTTACAACTGAGGTTTACATTAGATAATAATAAAACAATATATAACAATTAAAAATTTAACAAAATGCCTACTATTCAACAATTAGTAAGAAAAGGAAGACAGGTATTGGTTGAAAAGAGTAAGTCGCCGGCACTCGACTCATGTCCTCAGAGACGTGGTGTTTGTGTTCGTGTGTACACTACTACTCCGAAGAAACCGAACTCTGCAATGCGTAAAGTTGCTCGTGTGCGCTTGACAAACTCTAAGGAAGTGAACTCATACATTCCGGGTGAAGGCCACAACTTGCAGGAACACTCAATCGTTTTGGTACGCGGTGGTCGTGTAAAGGACCTTCCGGGTGTACGTTACCACATCGTTCGCGGTACATTGGATACTGCTGGTGTAGCTGGTCGTACTCAACGTCGTTCCAAGTATGGTGCTAAGCGTCCTAAGCCAGGTCAGGCTCCGGCAGCAAAGGGTAAGAAGAAGTAATCCTCGATTCCTTTAAAAGAAAAGTATTTAATTTTTAGTTTTGGTTTGTTGGAAAAAAGCTATGAAGGTTGAGTAAATGCCTCGGAGGAGGCGTTGAAGAAGACAAAAGAAGCAAACAGCCCCAAACAAAACATTATTTTTGAGAAAAAAATGAGAAAAGCAAAACCAAAAAAACGTGTGATCCTTCCGGATCCAGTATTCGGTGACCAAAAGGTTACCAAGTTCGTAAATCACTTGATGTACGATGGTAAGAAGAACACTTCTTACGAAATCTTCTATACAGCACTGGAAACAGTGAAGACCAAGCTTCCTAATGAAGAAAAGACTGCTTTGGAAATCTGGAAGAAGGCATTGGATAATGTAACTCCTCAAATCGAAGTTAAGTCACGCCGTATCGGTGGTGCTACTTTCCAAGTTCCTACTGAAATTCGTCCGGACCGCAAGGAATCAGTATCTATGAAGAACTTGATTCTTTTCGCTCGCAAGCGTGGTGGTAAGTCAATGGCCGACAAGTTGGCTGCTGAAATCATCGATGCTTTCAACGAACAAGGTGGTGCTTTCAAGCGTAAGGAAGATATGCACCGTATGGCTGAAGCTAACCGTGCATTCGCTCACTTCAGATTCTAATCAAGTATTAATTAACTAAGTAAAAGGAAGAAAAAATGGCAAAACAAGATTTGCTTTTGACCCGTAACATCGGTATCATGGCTCACATCGACGCCGGTAAGACTACAACTTCTGAACGTATCTTGTTCTACACTGGTTTGACTCACAAAATCGGTGAAACTCACGATGGTACTGCTACCATGGACTGGATGGCTCAGGAACAGGAACGTGGTATCACTATTACATCTGCTGCTACCACTACTTTCTGGAACTATGACGGCAAGAAGTACAAGATCAACTTGATTGACACCCCGGGACACGTGGACTTTACTGCTGAAGTAGAACGTTCACTCCGTGTGTTGGACGGTGCGGTTGCAACTTACTGTGCAGTAGGTGGTGTTGAACCACAGTCTGAAACTGTATGGCGTCAGGCTGACAAGTACAATGTTCCACGTATCGGTTATGTGAACAAGATGGACCGTTCGGGTGCTGACTTCTACGAAGTAGTTCGTCAGATGAAGGATGTTTTGGGTGCAAATCCATGTCCGATTGTAATTCCTATCGGTGCTGAAGAAACATTCAAGGGTGTAGTTGACTTGATCAAGATGAAGGCTATCCTTTGGCATGATGAAACCATGGGTGCAGACTACGATGTAGAAGAAATCCCTGCAAACTTGGTGGATGAAGCCAACGAATGGAGAGAAAAGATGCTCGAAAAGGTAGCTGAATACGATGATGAATTGATGGAAAAGTTCTTCGACGATCCTTCAACCATCACTACTGAAGAAGTAATGCGTGCTTTGCGTGCTGCTACTTTGAAGATGGACATCGTTCCGATGTTGTGCGGTTCTTCATTCAAGAACAAGGGTGTTCAGACATTGCTCGACTATGTATGTGCATTCTTGCCGTCTCCATTGGATACTCCGGCTATCATCGGTACTGACCCGACTACTGGCGAAGAATCTTCTCGTAAGCCGGCTGAAGATGAAAAGACTTCTGCTTTGGCATTTAAGATTGCAACTGACCCGTATGTAGGTCGTTTGACATTCTTCCGCGTTTACTCTGGTAAGGTAGAAGCTGGTTCTTATATTTACAATACTCGCTCTGGCAAGAAGGAACGTGTATCACGTTTGTTCCAGATGCACTCAAACAAGCAGAACCCTGTAGAAGTTATCGCTGCTGGTGATATCGGCGCAGGTGTAGGTTTCAAGGATATCCGTACTGGTGACTCTTTGTGTGACGAAGACGCTCCAATCGTATTGGAATCTATGGACTTCCCGGAACCGGTAATCGGTATCGCAGTTGAGCCTAAGACTCAGAAGGACTTGGACAAGCTGTCTAACGGTTTGGCTAAGTTGGCTGAAGAAGACCCGACATTTACTGTGAAGACTGACGAACAGTCTGGTCAGACAGTTATCTCTGGTATGGGTGAATTGCACTTGGATATCATCATCGACCGTTTGAAGCGCGAATTCAAGGTTGAATGTAACCAAGGTAAGCCACAGGTTAACTACAAGGAATGTATCACCAAGACTGTTGAATTGCGTGAAGTTTACAAGAAGCAGTCAGGTGGTCGCGGTAAGTTCGCTGACATCATCGTAACAATCGGCCCGGTTGACGAAGACTTCAAGGAAGGCGGCTTGCAGTTCGTGGACGAAGTGAAGGGTGGTAACATTCCTAAGGAATTCATCCCATCCGTACAGAAGGGCTTCGTTACTGCAATGAAGAACGGTGTATTGGCAGGTTATCCGATGGATTCAATGAAGGTTGTGTTGAAGGATGGTTCATTCCACCCGGTTGACTCTGACCAGTTGTCATTCGAAATCTGTGCTATCCAGGCTTACAAGAACGCTTGTGCTAAGGCAGGTCCGGCTTTGACTGAACCGATGATGAAGCTCGAAGTGGTAACTCCGGAAGAAAGCATGGGTGATGTAATCGGTGACTTGAACCGTCGTCGTGGTCAGGTAGAAGGTATGGAATCAGCTCGTTCTGGTGCTCGTATCGTGAAGGCTACTGTGCCATTGGCAGAAATGTTCGGTTATGTAACTGCATTGCGTACTATCACTTCAGGTCGTGCTACCTCATCAATGACATATGATCACCACGCTCAGGTATCAAGCTCTATCGCTAAGGCTGTACTTGAAGAAGTGAAGGGTCGTGTAGACTTGGTATAATACTGAAAGATTGGGGCGACGGATTAGCGAATGACTCTTAATCCGGCCCCACCTTTATATAAATTTTCATTTTTAAATTATCAAAAAGACAATGAGTCAAAAAATTAGAATTAAACTGAAAAGCTACGATCACAACTTGGTTGACAAGTCAGCAGAAAAGATCGTTAGAACAGTGAAGGCTACAGGCGCTATCGTAAGTGGTCCAATTCCATTGCCAACTCACAAGCGCATCTTCACAGTGAACCGTTCAACTTTCGTTAACAAGAAGTCTCGCGAACAGTTCGAACTTTCTTCTTACAAGCGTTTGATTGACATCTACAGCTCAACAGCTAAGACAGTAGATGCCTTGATGAAGTTGGAATTGCCGAGTGGTGTAGAAGTAGAAATCAAAGTTTAATCCATTAAAATTTAACTGAAATGCCAGGATTATTAGGAAAGAAAATCGGAATGACATCCGTTTTCAGTGCTGATGGTAAGAATGTACCATGCACTGTTATCGAAGCTGGTCCTTGTGTAGTTACTCAAATCAAGACCGTAGAAAAGGATGGTTATGCTGCTGTTCAGGTAGGTTTCCAGGACAAGAAGGAAAAGCATACTAC
>JAFQBF010000118.1 GCA_017416735.1 Bacteroidaceae bacterium
AGATTACACAGATTTCCACAGATTAAATATCTTGATTATGAATATATTGTCAAAAGCGTTTATAATAGGCTTATTAGCTGTGGTGGTAATCTCCATCATCGGTATCATCACGATGAGCCGTACCGACGTGGTATTGCAAGGCCAGATTGAAGCGACTGAAATCCGTATATCGGGCAAGTTGCCGGGGCGTGTGGATACTTTCCACGTCATCGAAGGACAATCGGTGAAGCGTGGCGATACGTTGGTGGGCATCAGCAGTCCCGAGGCATGGGCGAAGCTCCAACAGGCCAATGCGATGGAGAATGTGGCGAAGCTTCAGAACGAGAAGGTGGATGAAGGTACCCGCCAACAAATCGTCCGCACCGCCGAGGAAGTATGGAACAAGAGCAAAACGGATTTGCAATTGGCAAAGACCACCTACCAACGCATTCAGGCTTTGTACAAGGACAGTGTGGTGAGTGCCCAGCGTTACGATGAAGCGGAAGCACTCTACAAAGTGGCGATGGCTGCCGAACGTGCTGCAAATCAACAATATCTGTTGGCAAAGGCGGGAGCGCAGAAGCAGGACAAGGAAAGTGCCCGTTCGTTGGTGGATGCTGCACAAGGTACGGTGAACGAGGTTCAATCCGTCCTTCAGGATGCTTGGCTCACGGCTCCCATGAATGGCGAGATTGCAACCATCTATGTCAAGCGTGGGGAGTTGGTCGGTACAGGTACTCCCATCATGAATTTGGTAGTCCTCGAAGATTGTCACTTAGTATTGAATATGCGTGAGGATGATTTGCCGTACTTCGAGATGGGACAAGCCTTTGTTGGGAAAGTACCTGCACTGAAAGACAAGGAGTTGGTATTCAAGGTAAACTACGTCAGTCCTTTGGGTAGCTTTGCTACGTGGGAGAGTACGGGAGTGGGTGATAGTTACGATATGCGTACGTTCGAGATTCATGCCTTGCCCATGGAGCAAGTTGATGGTTTGAGACCGGGGATGAGTGTGTTGGTGAAATTGTAAGTTCACATTTGTCATTCAGACGACCGTAGGGAGGAAGAATCTTGTATACATAAAGTGAGTGTTCCCGAGATTCTTCGCTAACGCTCTGAATGACATAAAGACATATAATAATTATGAGTGATATATCAACTGTATTCCGTCGTGAACTTCATCGCATGGCTTCCCGTCGCATCTATTGGGTGGCCTGTCTGGTGTTGCCTTTGTTCTCGTTGGTCTTCATGGCTACCATCTTCGGTGACGGAGAGATGAAGAATCTGCCGGTGGGAGTGGTGGATGCCGATAACACTTCGGCTTCCCGCGGCATCGTGCGGATGGTGGATGCTACACCGACCCTCCAAGTCACTCATCATTATGCCAACGAAACGGAAGCAAGAAATGCGGTGCAGAAAAAAGAGATTTATGGTTACTTGGTCATCGACGAAGGCGCACTTTGCTACTATTATCACAATGCGATGCTCAGTGTGGGTGGGGAAGTCCGTTCCACCTTCGAGACACTTTTGAAGCAAGTGTCCATCACTCCGATTATGACTGAGGCGATAGCGTTGGGAGAGGAGCAATCGGCCATTGTTTCTTTCCTGATGCCGACATCGGAAGTGGAATTTCCTACCTATAACCGTCATCGGAACTATGCGGTTTATCTCAGCCAACCGTTCTTCTTTGTATTCCTGCAAGTGCTGTTGTTGCTCGTCACCGTCTATGCTCTTGGGAGTGAAATCAAGTTCGGCACTTCCGAAGAATGGCTACAAGCAGCCCAAGGAAACATCGGGGTGGCGGTATTGGGGAAGCTTCTGCCTTATACCTTTATCTTTATCACAATGGGCGTGCTTGCCAATGTGGTATTCTTCGGATGGATGCAGATACCTTTGCCTTGTAGTTTGGGAGTGATGAATCTGGTCACGATATTGTTCATTTGTGCTACCCAAGCATTGGCATTGTTGCTTTATGCCATCTTCCCTGTGATGGGATTGATTATCAGTGTGGCATCGATGATTGGCTCATTGGGAGCTACTTTGTCGGGAGTTACTTTTCCGATAGTCTTTATGGATGCGCCGGTCTATTGGGCATCGTACCTGTTTCCGGTGCGTCACTTTATGGAAGTGGTGCAGTCCCTTCTGTACCTCGATGGTACGTTTGCCTATTATTGGACGAACATCGTGGTACTTCTTTTGTTCTTGCTACTTCCCATTCTGTTATTGCCCCGTTTGAAACAGGCCATCCTCACGCATCGATATGAAAGGTTTGAATGACATCCTGCGGATAGCGAAGTACGAATATCGGAGTATGCTTCGTAGCCTTCCCGTCCTGTTGGTATTGGGAGGAGGTATCTTTTTCTACGGCCTCTTATATAATTATATGTATAGCCCCAATGTGCTTCGGGAGGTTCCCGTGGCGATAGTCGATGAGAGTCGTACACCCTTGAGCCGACACTACATCCGTTTGCTGGATGCTACTCCGCAAGTGCGTGTTCAGGGGGTAGTGAATGATAGGATGGAAGCTCGTGAACGGATGAAGAAGGGAGAGGTATCGGGTATCGTCTTTCTTCCCGATGACTTTGAAGCCAAGGTCGGTCGAGGGGAAGAAGCCGTATTTATTTCTTACAACACCGCCATCACTTTCCTGTATTATGCAGCCTTGAAGGAAGCATCCACAGGAGCGATGCTTGCCTTGAATGACGAGGTGCGTCCCGGTCAAGTGGTTTTCTTGGATGCCAATGTCGTGCAACCTGTCATCAATACCCGAAGCATGGAGGTACAAGGAATAGCTTTGTATAACGGAAATGGAGGATATGCCACTTATCTGATTCCTGCCGTATTGATGGTCATCCTTTTTCAAACCATGTTGATGGTCATCAGTATGCGATGTGGGATGGAGTATGAACAACGGATGCTTCCCTTGTTTCAGGTGGTCAATGGGACATCTTCGTGGAGAACGGCTATCAGCATCGTAATCGGGAAGTCGGTGGTCTATGTAGGATTTTATGCGATGTTTACCATCTTCTTGTTGGGATTCCTTCCTTTGGTGTTCCATTTGCCACACTTGGCAAGTCCGTTGCTATTGGTGCAACTGATGATACCTTATCTATTCGCTACGGCTTTCTTCGGATTGTCGTGCTCCCCATTCTTCAAGGATAGCGATGCGCCCTTGTTGCTCATCGCCTTTTTCTCGGTAGGATTGCTTTTCCTCTCCGGCATATCCTGGCCTTTGGAACTGATGCCGTGGCCTTGGCGATTACTCCATTGCCTCCTTCCTGCTCCCGTAGGAGTTCTTGCCTTCGTGAAAGCCAATTCCATGGGAGCAGACATCACAGACATCAGTCGGGAGATGATGCTGTTGTGGGGACAATGTGCAGTGTATTTCTTTGTGGCTTGTTTTGTTTATAAAAGAGTCAAACAAGCCAAGTAGTAGTAGTGCTCTCCTTCTTGAAGCAATTCAGCCTTGAAACCATTCTCTGAAGCGTAGTAGGAGAGGGTTTGGAAATCTACATAGAGCCAATCGAAGGGGGCGCCCTTCACTTGCTTGTATTGCATGCGGAAATCGATTTCGCCATAATATCCACCCGCCAAGTCTATCAGGAAACTTCCGTCTTCGTCCTCAAATAAGTATCGGAGGTCGGACGAGTCCATGTAGATGCATCCACCAGGATTGAGAAGCTGCTTCATCTTGGCAAAGAACATTCCCATGTTTTCAAGTTTTCCGATGATGCCGGACCCGTTCATCAGCATGAGGATGGTGTCGTACTTGGTCAGGAAATTGTCGTCGAAAAGATTGATGCAATAGGCATGCTTCACTCCCCTTTGTTGCATCACTTCTACCGAACGGGGGGAAATGTCGATGGCTTCCACGTCCTTTCCCATATCTTGCAAAGCGAGCGCATGACAACCGCTTCCGGCTCCACAATCGAGAATCTTGCCGTTAGCCAGACGAAGGGCTTCCTGTTCGAGGGGAGGCATCTCATCGAACGTGCGGAAGAGTTGGGCTACGGGAATTTCGTCTTCCTCGAATTGCGAGGAGAGTACACGTAGCTTGGCCGCACGTCCGTTCTTGTAAAAATCGGCCATGGCCGTACCCATGGGGTCTCTGTCGGGGGTGAGGAGAGAGCACTTCATCGTTTCATCTCCTTTCTTGCCTTCAACACACGGGGAATGTCAATCAGCACCACACCCGCCAAAATGGCCAGGATGCCGTAATCCATCGCGTCCCAAAGCCCTTGGTGCATCACGATGTATGATACCGCCATGCCGATGCAAAGCAAGGCTTTCACCACGGAAAAAATGAGCTGTCCTTGGGGAAGGACACGAAGCTCGCGCCCGAAATAGAACACGCCCATCAGCGAGGCGACGATGAGCAACATCGAGAGGTTTCCGCTGATGCGGATGCCGTTCAATGTTATCAGCAGGACGAAGAAGAACACGATGGCGGAAAGGGTCAATCCTAATTGGTTGCGCTTGAAGTCCTTCAAGGCACGTTCTTCCTTGGCTTTTTGATTCTCGTACTTGATTTCGTTGCGGAAACTATATTTCTTTTCACTCATAATCTTGTTATCTTTTAATTTTCTGCAAATGTAAGAAAACGAGGGTGGATGTGCGAATGTATTCCACTAATTTGTTCTTTCAATCGGCCGATTGAAAAAAATATATCGGGAATAATCTTTTTCTTTGAAAATTTCCACTAACTTTGGGAACGGAATGAATAAGAACCTCCAAAAAACAGGAAACAATATGAAATCAGACATTGAAATTGCTCGGAGCATCGAGCTGATAAAGATTAAGGAACTGGCTCGAAAATTCAATATGCCGGAAGACCAGGTGACACACTACGGACGACACATGGCCAAAGTGGACATCTCGCTCATAGACGAGGAAAAAATAAAGAAAAGCAACCTGATTCTCGTCACAGCCATCACACCGACAAAGGCAGGCATCGGAAAGACAACCGTATCGGTAGGGCTGGCATTGGGTATGAACAAGATTGGCAAGAAGGCATTCGTGGCACTTCGCGAACCTTCGCTGGGACCCTGCTTCGGTATGAAGGGAGGAGCGGCAGGAGGCGGATATGCACAAGTGCTGCCGATGGAGAAAATCAACCTGCACTTCACGGGCGACTTCCACGCCATCACCTCGGCCAACAACATGATTTCGGCCTTGCTGGACAACTACCTCTACCAGAACCGTGACAACGGATTCGGACTGAAGGAAATATTGTGGCGGCGTGTGCTCGACGTGAACGACCGCTCATTGCGATACATCGTGACAGGACTTGGCCCCAAGACCAACGGCATCACACAGGAATCGGGATTCGACATCACACCGGCTTCGGAAATTATGGCCATCCTTTGCTTGGCCAAGGACGAGAACGACCTACGCCGACGCATAGAGAACATCCTGCTGGGATTCACATACGACAACAAACCCTTCACCGTGAAGGACTTGGGTGTGGCAGGAGCCATCACCGTACTGCTGAAGGACGCACTCTCGCCCAACTTGGTGCAGACTACCGAAAACACACCGGCATTTGTGCACGGAGGCCCGTTTGCCAACATCGCCCATGGATGCAACTCGGTGCTGGCTACCAAACTGGCCATGACCTTCGGAGACTATGCCATTACGGAAGCCGGTTTCGGAGCTGACCTCGGAGCTGAAAAGTTCTACGACATCAAGTGCCGCAAGGCAGGACTGAACCCGAAGCTTACCGTCCTGGTGGTGACTGCACGTGCCCTGAAGATGCATGGGGGAGTGGCGCAGGACATCGTGGGACAACCTAATCTGGAAGCTTTGAAGAAGGGTATCGCCAATATGGACAAGCACCTTGACAATCTGTTTAAGTTCGGACAGAACGTGGTCGTGGCATTCAACCGCTACGGTGACGATGTGAAAGACGAGATAGACTTCGTGCGCCGCCATTGCGAAGAAATGGGTATCGGATTCGCGGTGAACAATGCCTTCGTGCAAGGAGGTGAAGGTGCCGTGGAACTGGCAAACCTTGTGGTGAAGACCATCGAGGAAAATCCATCCAAGGACTTGAAATTCGCCTATACGGACGAGGACGAGGTGAAGGAAAAGGTATGCAAGGTGGCTTGCAATCTGTATGGTGCAAATCTGGTGACATTCAGTCCTACCGCCAAGAAGAAGCTGGCCATGATCGAGGAATTGGGCTACACGCATTTCCCGGTATGTATTGCCAAGACGCAGTATTCCTTCTCGACGAACGCGAAGCTCATCAACGTACCGAGGGATTTCGAATTCCATGTACAGGATATCGTTATCAATGCCGGTGCCGAAATGTTGGTGGTCATTTCCGGAGAAATCATGCGTATGCCGGGATTGCCGAAGAATCCGCAGGCATTGCACATCGATATTGTGGACGGCGAAATAGAAGGGCTGTCCTGATAAAAAAAGAAATGTGGAGGTTCCAATTCAGAACCCCCACATTCTTTTTTTTTACACATCCCATCTTAAGCAAGCCAAGTAGTCATAATGCTCGCCTTCTTTTACCAGTTCGGCCCGGAAGCCGTTTTCGGACGCATAATAGGACAGGGTCTGAAAATCGATATACAACCAGTCGAATGTGTCGCCCTTTACCTGCTTGTACTGCATGCGGAAATCGATTTCGCCGTAGTAGCCGCCCGCCAAGTCAATCAGGAAGCTGCCGTCCTCGTCCTCGAACAGGTAGCGCAGGTCGGATGAGTCCATATAGATGCATCCACCAGGGTTGAGAAGCTGTTTCATCTTGGCAAAGAAGGCGCTCATGTTTTCTAATTTGCCGATGATGCCCGAGCCGTTCATCAGCATCAGGATGGTATCGAACTTCTGCAGGTAGTGTTCGTCGAAAAGGTTCACGCAGTAGGCTTGACGCACGCCGCGCTTCTGCATGGTTTCTACCGAGAGTGGGGAGATGTCAATGGCTTCTACCTGCTTGCCCATATCTTGAAGGGCGAGGGCATGGCATCCGCTTCCGGCACCGCAGTCGAGTATTTTTCCGGTGGCACGGCGAAGGGCTTCCTGCTCGAGTACAGGCATTTCGTCGAACGTGCGGAAGAGCTGTTCGGCGGGGATTTCGTCTTCATCGAACTGCGAGGAGAACACACGCAGCTTGGCAGCACGGCCTTTGGTGAAATAATCGGCTATAGCAGCGCCCATCGGATCCTTGTGAGGCGAGAGAAGACCGGTATTCATGACTTCAGCTCCTTTCCTGCTTTCAGCACACGGGGGATGTCAAGCAGCACGACACCTGCCAGGATGCCAAGAATGGAGAAGTCCATCCAGTCCCAAAGGCCCTGGTGCATCACGATATAAGATACTGCCATACCAATGCAGAGGAAAGCTTTCACCGACGAGAAGATGATTTGGCCTAAGGGCAGTACGCGGAGTTCGCGGCCGAAGTAGAACACGCCCATCAGCGAGGTTACCATTAGCAGCATCGTGAGATTCTGGTTGATTTGCACGCCGTTCAGGGTGACCAGTAGCACGATGAAGAACACGATGGCCGAAATGTCCAGCCCGTAGATGTTGCGTTTTAAATCCTTCTTGGCCCGTTCTTCCTTGGCCTTCTGGTTTTCGTACCTGATTTCGTTGCGGAAACCGTATTTGTGGTTGCTCATTGTTTGATATTTTTAAATAGACATTGCAAATGTAGAAAAATATTCGTAGATTTGTACTATTAACCGATTCATTAATTGATTAAAACGACGAAAATGACAACATCGAAAACAAAGAAAAGTGTGCAAATCAGCATCGGGGGTATCATATTGATAGCCGTTATAGCTCTATGTGTGAGCATGTTCGCCATCGAGCGAATAGACTCGGGACAGACGGGAATCATCGTGAACTTGGCAGGTAGCGAGCGTGGGGTGGACGATGCCAAGGTGGAGACCGGATGGGTGTTTTACAACCGCTTTACCAAGCAGTTGTTCGAATATCCGGCGTTTGCACAGATTGTGGACTACGAACCGTTTGACATTCAGGACAAGAAGGGTACCATCTTTAAGACCGACCCTACCATTGAATATTACATCGAGCGCGAAAATGCAAAGATTGTTTTCCTGCGCTATCGTAAAACAACCGAAGAACTGGAACAATCCGTCATTTTGACCGAAGTGAAGAATGCGTACAAGGACATTGCGGGATTGTATGAGACGGATTCGCTTATCAACAACCGTCCGGCATTCGAAAAAGAGGTGGAAAACCTGCTGAAGGAACGCCTTAGCCAGCGTGGATTCACATTTAGCAATATCCAGTCGTCCGTGAAGCCGAACGATGTGCTTCAAGCGGCCATTGACGCCAAGAATACGGCTGTCCAGAATGCGCTGAAGGTGGAAAACGAGAAGAAGGCTGCCATAGCCGAAGCCGAAAAGGTGGTAGCGGCAGCTAAAGGTAAAGCGGATGCAAACCGCATCCTTCAGGAATCCATCACACCGGAGCTCATCCAGCTGAAGGCGGTGGAAAAGTGGGACGGCAAGCTTCCGCTTTCGACCAGTGGAAACACGTTACCTTTTCTGGAACTGAAGAAGTAAAGGCAAGCTTTCCTATTATCAACGTGGGTGTGTATTTTGGCACACCCACGTTTTTTATGCGTACCCCACACACCTTCATTGAAACACTTTCACCCTTTCTTCCAGGGGATTGTACGTCTTTTCACTCGGTGCGGAGAGCGGCATCCCAAAAGGCATTTGGGCGATGAGTTCCCATTCGTCGGGTAGATTCCAAGTATGCTTTACCTCATTGTCAATCAGCGGATTGTAGTGCTGCAGAGAAGCGCCGAAACCCAAGTCCTCGAGCATTGTCCAGATGGTGAACTGGTGCATGGCCGAGGTATGTTGCGCCCAAGTCTTGAAATTGCTGCTATACAGCGGATAAGTCTGTATGAACTGAGTCACTACTGAGGTGTCTTCGAAGAAAAGCACCGTTCCGTATCCGCTGGCAAAACTCCCGTCAATCTTTGTCCGGGTGTTCAGGAAGAGCTCTTCGGGGAGCATCTTCTTCAAGGTATCTTTCACAATTTCCCATAATTTACTGTGGTGTTCGCCCAACAGGAGGACAATCCTGGTACTTTGTGAGTTGAATGCCGAAGGTACATGCCTTACGGCCTCATGGGTGATGCGGATGATTTCATCGTCTTCCACCGGAGAGTCGGAGTTGATGTGGTAATAACTTCGGCGGTTGGATATGGCTTCTTCGAACGTTCTTTTCATAAGCGGTTTGAATTTTGATATACCTATCTAAACGCATCGGTAGCCGGTTTTGTTCGCTTGCAAAATATCGTGTCATTTAGAGCGAAGCGAAAAATCTCGAGTACATCAAGTGGGTGTTACCAAGATTCTTCGCTACGCTTTGGATGACAGAATGATAGAGAATGATGAAGTTGTAATTACTTGTTCTTGTTGGCAGGCTTCTGGGTAATGATTTCCTGGAAGCGCTGGTTGATGGCAGCACCTTGTTCGGGAGTGGCTGTCAAGTAACGCACATTGCCATTGGCGGACGGAGTGAAGAGCGAACAACCTTCGTCGGTGATGCGGATACTGCCGGGCTCGGATACGTTGAACCATTTGTCACCCTCTACGGCATAGAGGACCGAGGTAAGGTCCCATGTTGGTCGGTCGTATTGCACGCTTCCGTCACCATAAGAACGGTACGATTCTACCATGGGGTGCATAGGAGCCCAGGTGAAATCGCCTTCGATGCTCTTGCCCGGATATTCGATGGTAAGGCCGAGTTCGAATGGAGCAACCACGATAGGAGTGGGCCATTCGTGAAATACCTTTTGTGCGGAAGGAATGTCTCTTTGTACATTGTATTCCACATACTTCTGGTCTTCCATGTTACCTGCCATCGGCACAAGAAGCTTCACTTTCTGGGCTACCAGTTCCTTACCGGTAAGCGGTGAATATTCGTCGGCAGGTGTGTCGAGCAGACGAGCCAGGTTGGTCGAGAAGCCTACGGTAGGAATGATTACGGAAGCATCGGGCATGGAGGCGAGAATCTTACGGTAGAGGATGTGCGCATCCGGAAGCTGGTCGTAGTTGCCGTGGGTACGTTGGTACATCGGACTACCGTCTTCGTTCTTCATGGCTACAATGTCCTTCGCATAATGTCCCCAAGGGTCATCGGCACCGTTTCTTACGATACCTACCGGAGTGTCGGGATAACCATACCAAGTATTCATGATGTCCATGTATTCGCCTACATCGGGAGCACATTTGTTGAGCATGACACCCTTCAGCTGGATGATGCCTTGGTCTTGATACTTGTATAGCATGTCGAGGGCGAGGGCATCATCGATGTCGTTACCTATATCGGTCTCGAAAATTACATACAGTGGTTCGGCCTTAGGTTCCGAACTGCAACTGGACAGAAGGATAGGCATACACAATGCCAATGCTTGAAATAGTTTTTTCATAGTAGCAAATCTTTAAATCAATAGCTGCAAATTTACAAATAAATTCTATGAAATACGTTACAACCGGCAAAAATAACACACGCTAAAAGTTTTTTAATAAAAATTAGTTGTCGCACTTGATAAATAGCCGTAACTTTACGGGCTAATTGAAAAAGCCTCCGGAAGGACGGCTCTTCGTGTGAAAACAAGAATAACTAAATATACAAAAAACTATGGCAGAAGCTATTGATATTCGTGCTTTGAACGAAAAGATTGAAAGACAGAGCGCTTTCGTAACTAACTTGATGGCCGGTATGGACCAGACCATCGTGGGTCAGAAACATTTGATTGAATCGTTGTTGATTGGCTTGTTGTCCGACGGACACATCCTGCTGGAAGGTGTGCCGGGATTGGCCAAGACACTTGCCATCAAGACACTTGCATCGCTCATCGATGCGAAATATAGCCGTATCCAGTTTACTCCGGACTTGCTCCCGGCCGATGTCATCGGTACGATGATTTATAGCCAGAAGGACGAGCAGTTCATCGCCAAGCGCGGTCCTATCTTCGCCAACTTCGTATTGGCGGACGAAATCAACCGTGCCCCGGCCAAGGTGCAGAGTGCGTTGCTCGAAGCGATGCAGGAACGTCAGGTGACATTGAGCAAGGAAACCTTCGAACTTCCGAAGCCTTTCCTCGTAATGGCTACACAGAACCCGATTGAACAGGAAGGTACTTATCCGCTTCCGGAAGCACAGGTGGACCGTTTCATGCTGAAGGTCATCATCGACTATCCGAAGCTGGAAGAAGAAAAGAAGATTATCCGTCAGAACATCAGTGGCGAAGTGATTGAAGTACGCCCCATCTTGAAGGCAGAAGACATCATGGAAGCCCGCAAGGTGGTTCGTCAGGTTTATTTGGACGAAAAGATTGAACAATACATTGCCGACATCGTGTTCGCTACCCGTTATCCGGAAAAGTACGGCTTGAAAGACTTGAAGGACATGATTGGTTTCGGCGGTTCTCCGCGTGCTTCCATCAACTTGGCCTTGGCCGCACGCAGCTATGCGTTCATCAAGCGCCGTGGCTATGTGATTCCGGAAGACGTGCGTGCCGTGGCTCATGACGTGCTCCGTCACCGCATCGGCTTGACTTACGAAGCGGAAGCCATGAACATGACTTCGGACGAAATCGTGAGCAAGATTCTGAATAGCGTAGAAGTGCCCTAATCAGAAACGCGAAGGCGATTAGTGGAAAACGTGAAGGCGTTTCACCGGAAACGTCTTCGCATATTCCTTTAAATATAAGGACATCTTAGAAAAAGAGTATGGAAACAAGTGATATATTGAAACGGGTTCGCCAAATTGAAATCAAGACGCGGGGACTTTCGAGCAACATCTTTGCCGGCCAATACCATTCGGCCTTCAAGGGCAAGGGGATGTCGTTCTCGGAAGTGCGTGAATATCAGTATGGCGACGACGTGCGAGACATCGACTGGAACGTGACCGCCCGCCAGAACAAGCCTTACATCAAGGTGTTCGAAGAAGAACGCGAGCTGACGGTGATGCTCCTCATCGACGTGTCGAACAGCTTGGATTTCGGTACGGTGAAGCAGATGAAGAAGGACATGGTGACAGAGATTGCCGCAACACTCGCATTCTCGGCCATCCAGAACAACGATAAGATTGGGGTGATTTTCTTCTCGGACAGAATCGAGAAGTTCATTCCGCCG
>JAFQBF010000119.1 GCA_017416735.1 Bacteroidaceae bacterium
GCACACAAGGGTCAGCAAAAACGCGAAAACCTTTACAAATCCTTTGTTCTGCATTTTACTTTTAATTTATTATTTTTACTTTTGATTAATTCCTGATTTATACAAGGTTGCAAATATAGAGATTTTTTCACAATCCAACGGCGGAAAAAGAAAATATTTAGCCATTTCGGGGCAAAAAAGGCTGCAAACAGGGTTTTTACAGCCTTATTCTGGACTTTTTCCCCATGAAATGTGACACCAGATGGGGTAATGGTCGGATGCAGAGGTCGTGTCGTCCACCTTGCAATCATGCACTTTCAGATTTTTGCTGGTCAGGATGTGGTCTATACGGACATACAGACGGTTCTGGTTGTATGAAAGCCCCAATCCGTTGCCCGATTCCACAAACGCATCGTTCAGTTCGTCGTGCAGGATACGATGCGTATAAGAAACCGGCGTATCGTTGAAGTCGCCGCACACCACGACGTATTTCTCCTTCGCTTCCTTTACCGCCTCGAGTAACTTGTCCGCCTGAGCAGCACGGATAGCGGTAGCCTCTGCCATCTTATGCAGGAGCTTACGGGTACCGGCAAACACCTTATTACCATCGGGAGCATCCATCATATCCTGATAAGTCTCCACGTCCGACTTCAGGATCTTGTTCGATTCCAAGTGGTTGTTGATGACCAGCAACGTGTCTTTCCCGACCTTGACACGATAGGCCACGGAACCATTCCGGTTACTCTTATATTTAATAGGTATAGCAGAGAGAATGGGATAACGGGAATAGATGCCCAATCCGTTCAGCCCTTTGCCCAACGGCAGGTAATGTCTGTATTTATAATCACGGAGTGCGTAATCAATGTCCTTCTTCTTCAAGTTATTGCCCCAGATATATTCTTGCAGACAGATGATGTCGGCATCGCAGTTTTGGAGATAAGCCAAAACATCGTTGGATTTTTCTTTCGTGTGACGGGCTTTCAAGCCAAACGCCCTCGTGTTATAAGAAAGTATCTTGACGGCATCCTCAGGGGCATCATCACTGAACAGATTGATCGGGAAATAGGTACGGATACTGCCCCAACACAACAACAGGACCAGAACGGGGAACAAGGCATAACGACGATAAGCCACCAACCAAAAGACCAGGTAAAGCAGGTTGGGTATCAGCAAAACCGGAAAGAAAATTCCCAAACACGACCAAACCGGATGCGTATGAGGGTCAAAATAAGGACTATATGCCGACAACATCAAAAGCAAGGCCACCAATACGTTGCCCGCCAACAAGATATATCCCAACAATTTTCCTATCCACTTCATGCTTATCTCTTGCTGGCATCGAACAAACGTTTCTTTTCTTCGGTGGTAAGGCTGGCATAACCCGATTTCTTCAGTTTGTCCAAAATACGGTCAATTTCTTCACTCTGCTGCTTTTTGCGGGCATTGTAGTCATAATCGGCTGCACGTCCGCCCTTCTCCGCCTTCATCTTTGGCTTCTTGGGCGAAGGCTTGAAACGGATTCCTCCTGACAACACATCAAACACCCGGTTAATCCACTTGGTCACATCCGTCCCTTTGCGAAGGCTTGCCGCAAAACACCAACCAGCCAACGCACCGCCCAAATGCGCGATATGACCGCCTCCATTGCCCGAAGTCACGAACAACAAGTCCATCACCACCGCAAAAAGAGCCACATACTTCAACCGCACCGCACCGATGAACATGAAGTTCACCCGATATTCCGGCTCACGGACAGCTGTAGCCACCACAATAGCCAACACCGAAGCCGAAGCTCCCAACAACCAAGAAGCGTTTACATAAGGGCTGAAGTAAGGGAACACATTGTAAGCCAGCATATAGAGCAATCCTCCGCTCAAGCCTCCCAAAATATACAATCCCCGAAGATGGCGGGCCGAAAAGAAACTCAGGAAAAGCTGGCCGAACCAATAGAGCCACAACATATTGAACAACAGATGCAAGGCTCCGGCATGCAGGAACATATAAGTCACCAACGACCATGGTTGTTTCAAGAATTGAGGAACACCTGCCGGCAACTCCAAGCATTGCAACCAGGCATAGCCCCCATAATTGAAAAGCATCAGGAAGACACTCACCAAGGTGGTCACGACAAACACGCCTACATTAATATATATAAGCTGCAGGCTGATGTTGCCCCGGTTGAACCCGTTCTTCAAATCAGAAATAAAACTGCCCATTGTTGTTCTTTTTTCGCCAATACATAATCAGGAAGAAACCGAATATCATCCCTCCCAAATGCGCAAAATGCGCGATTCCATCGCCAGAAGCTCCCAGTCCGGAAAGCAATTCAATCACGGCATAACCTATTACAAAGAACTTCGCCTTGATAGGGAAAGGCAACGGGAAGACAAACATCTCGCTGTTGGGGAACAGCATACCGAATGCCAACAGGATACCAAAAACCGAACCCGATGCACCCACTGTAGTCATCATATTCAGATATTCCGCCATCGGAATGATGGCCAAACCAGTATTTACACCTTCGTAATTCGACAAGGTCAATGCATACTCGGCATATTGTACCACTTCCTGTACCAATCCGGCACCGATGCCACACACCATATAATAGGTAAGGAAACGTTTCGGCCCCATCACCATCTCAAGTGTGCGTCCGAACATCCATACGGCAAACATATTGAAGAAGATGTGCTGGAAGTCGGCATGCATAAACATATAAGTCACCAACTGATATAGCTTGAAGTCCGAAGCCATAAAAAAATGCAGGCCCAACAAGTCGTTCAGGTCTATTCCATATCTACGGGCTACTATATTTCCAAAGAAGCACAGGACATTGATGATGAGCAGGTTTTTAGTTACTGCAGGCAAATTATTCATATATAGTTCAGTCTTTTAATCCGATAATGGATGCAAAAATACAATTTTATTCTGTTATCCCAATAAAAAGAAGGTTATCGTTTGATTCCTAACATAAAAAAAAGTATTTTTGTTCCAAAAATAATTATCAACCTTATGAGACCTTTACCAAGTTATTTCAGAAAAGCCTTGACTGGCATTGCCCTCTGCTGTGTGACAGCCACCGCTTGGGCACAAGAAACCCTGCCGTACTGGAAAGACATCCAGACCGTAGGCGTAAACCGAGAACCGGCAAGAACTGCCTTCATGACGTACGAAAACCGCGACCAAGCCTTGACTTTGGACAAGGCCAGCAGTCCTTATTACCAATTGCTGAACGGCACTTGGAACTTCTACTATGTAGATGCTTATAAGGACCTTCCGGCCAACATCGAACAACCGGGAGCCAACATCAACTGGACAGACATCAAGGTGCCTGGCAACTGGGAAATGCAAGGACACGGTGTAGCCATTTATACCAACCACGGCTACGAATGGAAACCGCGTAACCCCAAGCCTCCACAATTGCCCGAAGCAACTCCGGTAGGTGTGTATCAACGCGATTTTGAAATCCCGGCCAACTGGGACGGACGTGACATCTACTTGAGCATCGACGGTGCCAAGAGTGGTGTTTATGTATATGTAAACGGCAAGGAAGTAGGTTATAGCGAAGATGCGAAGAGTACCGCCGAATTCAAGCTGAACAAGTATCTGAAGGCCGGCAAGAACTCGCTCGTACTGAAGATTTTCCGTTGGAGTACCGGTGCTTACTTAGAATGTCAGGACTTCTGGCGCATCAGCGGTATCGAACGCGACGTGTTCCTGTTCTCCCAACCGAAGACTCACGTGCAGGACTTCCAAGTAGTATCTACTTTGGATGACACTTATAAGAACGGTATCTTCAAGTTAGGTACATCCATCTCTGGCGAAGGTTACAATCGCAATTTGTCCCTGTCTTACGAGCTGCTGGATGCACAAGGTAATGTCGTGGCGCAAGATACCCGGAAAGCCAATGAACTGAACATCGGTTTTGAAACTGAAATCCCGAACGTAAAGACCTGGACTTCCGAACACCCTAACCTCTACAAGCTCCTCATCACGCTGAAGGAAGGCGACAAGGTGACAGAAGTGATTCCTTATCGCGTAGGTTTCCGTCGTTTCGAAATCAAGGAAATCGATGAAAAGGGCGAAAATGGCAAACCATACGTATGTTTCTTCGTCAACGGACAGCCCATCAAGCTGAAAGGTGTGAACATCCACGAGCATAACCCGGAAACCGGCCACTATGTAACCGAAGAACTGATGCGCAAGGACTTCGAACTGATGAAGCAACACAACCTGAACACCGTCCGCCTCTGCCACTATCCGCAGAGCAACAAGTTCTATGACTTGTGTGATGAGTTCGGTATTTATGTGTACGATGAAGCCAACATCGAAAGCCACGGTATGTACTATAACCTGAGCAAGGGCGGCACATTGGGCAACAACCCGGAATGGCTGGCTCCTCATATGGACCGCACCATCAATATGTACGAACGCAACAAGAACCACCCGTCCATCGCCATCTGGTCACTCGGTAACGAAGCGGGCAACGGTTACAACTTCTACCAGACATACCTTTATCTGAAGAACAAGGAAACCGGCATTATGGGTATGAACCGTCCGGTGAACTACGAACGTGCCCTTTGGGAATGGAACACCGATATGTACGTACCTCAATATCCGGATGCGGCTTGGTTGGAAAGCATCGGCCGCAAGGGTAGTGACCGTCCGATTGTTCCTTCGGAATATTCACACGCCATGGGTAACTCCAGCGGTAACCTTGCCGCACAATGGGATGCCATCTATACTTACCCGAACCTGCAGGGCGGTTACATCTGGGACTGGGTGGACCAAGGTTTGCTTCAGAAAGACAAGAACGGACGTGAATATTGGGCATACGGTGGCGACTTCGGTGTGGATGCACCGAGCGACGGTAACTTCCTGTGCAACGGTATCATCGCTCCCGACCGTACCGTACACCCGGCTATGGCCGAAGTGAAGTACGCCCATCAGAATGTAGGCTTCAAGGCCATCGATTTGGCAGCCGGCAAGTTCGAAGTGAAGAACCGCTTCTACTTCACAGGCTTGAAGAAATACCAAATCAACTACGCCGTGAAGGCCAATGGCAAGGTAGTGAGAAAAGGCAAGACCTTCCTCGACATCGAACCGCAAGGCACCAAAGAACTGAATGTAAACGTAGCCGGCTTGAAGCCGAAGGCAGGTACCGAATACTTCGTGAACTTCTGGGTAACTACTACCGAACCTGAAATCCTGATTCCGGTAGGCCACGAAATCGCATCCGAACAGTTCCGCTTGCCGATTGAACCGTTGGCAGTGGCCGAACACAAGGCTTCGGGCAAGACTAACGTGACTACCGAAGGCGATGAAGTGAAGGTAACATCCCCACGTATGCAGTTCGTATTCAACAAGAAGAGCGGCCTCGTTACTTCTTATAAGGTAAACGGCACCGAATACTTCACCGAAGGTTTCGGCATCCAGCCGAACTTCTGGCGTGCACCGAACGACAACGACTATGGTAACGGCCAGCCGAAACGTGAACAAATCTGGAAACAGAGCAGCAAGAACTTCAAGGTAGCCGATGTCATCACCGAAGCCGACGGCAACAATACCGTATTGACAGCCAACTACTTGCTGGCAGCCGGCAACCTCTACATCGTGAAATACACCATCTATCCGGACGGTGTGGTACATGCCGACATCACCTTCACTTCTACCGACATGGAAGAAGGCAAGACCGAGGTGTCTGAAGCTACCCTTATGGCAACCTTCAGCCCGGGCCAACAAGAAGCCCGCCATGCCGCATCGAAGCTCGTTGTGCCACGTATCGGCGTACGCTTCCGCTTGCCGGCCGACATGAATCAAGTGGAATACTTCGGTCGCGGACCGGGTGAAAACTACATCGACCGCCAGAGAGCCAGCCACATTGACCTCTACCAGACCACTGCCGATGCCATGTACACCAACAACTATGTACGTCCGCAGGAAAACGGTCACCGCACCGACACCCGCTGGGTAGAACTGACCCGCAAGAACGGCAAGGGCCTGAAGATTGTAGCCGATGAAACCATCGGTTTCAACGCACTCCGCAACTCGGTAGAAGACTTCGACTCGGAAGAAGCTGTAGGCAAGCTCCGCCAGTGGAACAACTTCACTCCGGAAGAAATTGCCAACCGTAACGAAGAAGAGGCGAAGAACGTTCTCCGCCACATGACTCACGTGAACGACATCACTCCGCGTAACTTCGTGGAAGTGTGTGTGGATATGAAGCAACAGGGTGTAGCCGGCTTCAACAGCTGGGGCGACCGTCCGTTGCCGGAACACACCATGCCGGCCAACCAGGAATACAAGTGGGGCTTCACGTTGATTCCGGTGAAATAAGCATAAAAATAAAAGGTTGCCAATCGGCAACCTTTTATTTTTAAGTACAAAAACACATGTCACTCATTGCACGAGCGCCGCAACTCGCTGATTTTCAACACATCCAAGTGACATGCAAGCCAAAAACCGATGTCACTCATGTCACTCGGATAGAGAAAGTGACATCAGTGACATCAAAAAACAAGCACATGTCATTAGGGAGTATTGATACTCAGACAGTTATACCACCTGTGCAATGAGTAACATGAGTTTCCAAACCTTTTGGTTCCGAGCAAATTTAGGGGCAACAAAATGATATCAACAACATTCGCCACGGCGAAAATAAAATATGCCTTCGCAAAAATAAAATTCGCGAAGGCGATTTTTTAAATCGCCTTCGCGTTTTCCCCAAACAAATAGTTTTTCGCCACAACTCTTCTTCAACTTTTTTCAATTCTTGAAGAAGCGTTGCCTCAAGAAACTATTTGTTCACCCATATAAGTCAAAGTGTAGTTATCCTCTCCTTTCAGGTCAATTTGATAGTCAGGAAAGTCTTTCAAGGCATTACGCAGGGTACAGAGAAGGTTACTCACCCGATTTTCCACACCTAATTCCTCCTTCCAAAAAGCACATCTTATTTCGTCACGCCTTAACATATGACCAGGTTTCTCCACAAACATCAACAAGAGCTGAAACTCTTGATTGCGCAACTTACATTCCTTTCCATCAATCTTAAGTTTCTTTGCCTCCTTGTTTAGAATCATCTTGCCAAATTTCACTTTGTTCGGGTCTTCCACTTCCCAAGAAGAAAAAGAAACCCAAAGCATCACCCCTAAGAAGAGCAATAGACTCCAAAATGCGCCATCGTGCATATTCCTCACGACAAACCATGGAGAAGCGTCCACCCAAGCCTGCACGCTGACAGTTCTCTTGATATCGAGCACACGGGGGGCGGCTACATGCACAAACGGACGATGAATGGACAAGGAATCATTCAAACTGAACTGCGATGCTCCATAATGAGTATAAACAATACCGGTATTGCTTCCCTTTATATATTTTTTCAGTTCTTTTTGTAAAAGAGCATTTAAAGTATCGGGATGGATTGGATGGATTTTCGCCAGAAGATATTGAGTAGCCAATCGATTTGCTGTCGTTTCATCAATACTATCCTTAAATTCGAAGTTTTCTTCTCCTTTTTCCGTCACGATGGTAACTCCTTTAACTTTCCGTCCCAATTGTCCTGTTGAAAGTTTCAACTCGGCATCGTATCTTTCCTGATAATCTTCCAAGATAGCCTCTTCCAATGCAACAGATACTGATGCAACAAGAGTCCTTCTTGCGTTCAGATACATATTGAAAAGCCCAAACACCAATGCAGCCCATAGCACATACAGCACCAGTTTCCTCATTAAAACAACCTTTTTTGTCATATTTTCACATTTTAGGTACAAATGTATAATATTCCGATGAAATGGCACGTTTTTAGCAGCTTAAAAAGAATTTAAGGCACATTAAATTCTTTTTAAGAGCAAAAGTTTGGTCACTATATCCACTATATGTAACTTCGAGAAAAAAACAGGAATTATGAAGAAAAGCATTATGTTCGCAACAGCGATGATTGTAGTCGCAGGCACCCTTTTCACGAAGGCAAATAAAGAGACAAAAATGAGTGACACAGTATTAGCAAATGTGGAAGCATTGGCCCAGTCTGAAAAAATGGAAGATGGCTATTTTTGTTTTGGTACAGGTAGTGTTGTTTGTCCATATTCAGGAAAATTGGTAGGCGGTTATTTAAAAAAGCGTAACCTAGAATAAACCGATTGTTGAACAATTATTCGAGAACCTCATAAAAAGCAGGGTGGAAAGAAACCGTTTTCTTTTGCCGAGAAAATTTCTTCCACCCCAAGGTTCTCCCACGAAAGGAGGTGTAAAGATATGGATTCTACTTGAATGACGCAAACAGTTCGTCACAAATATAATAATGTATAACAAGAATAACCCTTAAAAAAGAAAAATCATGAAATCGAATATATTGAAATCAATGGCGGTTGTAGTTACCGCAATCTTTGCTGGATACAATGTGTATTTAGCACAAGCTGAAAAAAATGCAATGTCTGACACTTTATTGGCAAACGTGGAAGCTTTAGCACAAAGTGAAGAAACTGAAAAAATATACTGCTGTGGTAATGTAGGTACTTGTATGATTGTTTATGATTCATCATTTAACAAAAAAGAAGTGGTAGGATTAAAATTTTCTACCCCTTGTCCTCAATAAACCATTAAAACAAGTAGTGTTAAATCTGTTCATTTAGAGTTAAACACAGGATGTGCCAAAATGTTCATGATATCTTTGACACATCCTTTAACGCATTATTTAAATATGAAAAACATTATTATCAACTTATTTGCCTGTTCCCTTCTGTTAGGAGCTTGCGTAGGCAATAATTCTACAATCATTGATTCGCATTTCCATAAATCAGAACATTTGTCACAACAAGTAGACTTCCCTATAAGCGAAGATTCTATTGGACGAATAGAAGGTATTGTATGCGATGACAACAACTTGATCATTTACGATTTCCACACGGGGAATAGTTATACACTTTTTGATGCAGAAACAGGTGAGTACATATCTCGGTTTGGAACGATAGGGCAAGGCCCCGGTGAAATTCTTTTAGGTTGTTTTGGTTATTTATCCAATGGAAATTTCCTCGTTTACAACAACAGCATGAGCCAAATTCTAGGATACAGAATGGATTCATTACGTAAAGAAAAACGTCCTATACCCGCCCAACGTTTGGCTAAATACAAATTACCGGAAATGAACATTTCAAGAATTGTCCCGCTCTGCGACAGTCTATACATAGGTGGCGGATGTCATATCTCAGGTTCACAATACGCTTTATTCGACAAGAATGGCAAAGTGCTTGACTATTCCATTGATACATATAATGCAAAAGATGCCTCATTCGACAAATTCACTAAATATTTGTCCAATCAAGGAGACTTCGTCAAACACCCACATCAGAACAAATTTGCTTATAGCGTCAATTATTCATCTAATTTGGATTTCTTTGAAGTAAAAGATTCAAAAATCAAACCAATCAAATTACAACGTTGGAAAAATCCTGTTTTAAAATCTGTGGTTGAAGGTAACGGTACAATGTTTAGTGCTAATCCTACAGAAAAAACAGAAACGGGTTATATAAATATCTGTTCTACTTCACAATATGTCTATGCCTTGCATTCCAATAAGCCGTTATACGAAAATTGGCGGAAATCAACAACAGTCTTAGTTTTTGACTGGGATGGTACACCTATAAAAAAATATATATTACCCCAAGAAGCGTATTATATTGCTGTGAATGAAAAATTACAGAGGTTGTATGCTGCGATAAAGAACAAAGACAACGGTTGGACAGTTGCCTGCTATGGAATATAAAATGTGAGGGTTATGGGGGAAGCCAGAAAGTAATCTGTAAACCCTTTATTAGATGATAATTCCCCCTCCCAACACCACATCATCGCGATAGAAGGCAGCAGCCTGACCGGAAGCTATGGCAGTAAGTGGTTCATGAAGCTGGACGTGCAAGGTATTGTCGGGTTGCAAGGTGACGGTGCATCGGTTGGCTTGCTTGCGATAGCGGATTTTCACGATGACATCATCCTGTCCCAAGAGCAAGGCAGGGTTGATGATGTTCCAGTCCTTTAGCCGCATCTCCGTTTTCTCCAACGATTGCAGGTCTCCCAGCACCACCTTGTTTTCCGACGGGATGATTTCCTTCACGAAAACGGCACGGTTCAAGTCGATGCCCAAGCCACGGCGCTGGCCAATGGTATAGAAGGGATAGCCTTCGTGCCATGCGATAAAATGGCCCTTTTCATCGAAGAATTTACCTTTTTGGATAGCCTCAGCGGGAACTTCCTTTCTCAAGAAAGAACGGTAATCCATCGGACAAAAACAGACCCCGATGCTGTCCTTCTTGGTAGCGGCTTTCAGGAAACCCCGTTCCTCGGCTATTCTCCGTACCTCCGTCTTGGTGAGGCCGCCCATCGGCAGAAGCATCCGTTGCATGATGTCCTGCGGCAATCCCCAAAGGAAGAAAGACTGGTCCTTGTCGGCATCGGCTCCGGTGGTGATGTGCCAATGTCCGTCCATCATCCGTTTCCGGACATAATGCCCCGTAGCCAAATGATAGATGCCCCGTTCATCCGCCAACTGGCGAAGCAAAGGCCACTTCAAATAATTGTTGCATAGCGTGCAGGGAACCGGGGTATGTCCTGCCATATATTCGCGGATGAAATAGTCGATGATGGTGGTGCGGAAAGTCTCCCGTTGGTCGGACACCAGATGCGGTATGCCCAACCGTCGGCACAAATCACGGGCATCGTCCAGATACTCCGTGCTGCCGTCCTTCTCGTAAAAACGGAAGGTCACACCCGTCACTTCATACCCGGCATCTTGCAGAAGCAAGGCAGCCACCGAGCTGTCCGTCCCTCCGCTCATTCCCAACAAAACGCTCCGATTTTCTTTCATCGGGACAAAGATAATGAAAATAACTTGCAGATAATCGCAATAAATTCATAACTTTGCGCTTTCATTCAAAAAGAAAGCATTATGGAAAATCAACTGACCATTTACAATACATTGACCCGCCGTAAGGAGCTGTTTGTTCCGCTTCATGCTCCGCACGTGGGCATGTATGTCTGCGGTCCTACCGTTTATGGGGATGCGCATTTGGGACACGCCCGTCCGGCAATCACGTTCGACATCCTGTATCGTTACCTCACTCACTTGGGCTACAAGGTGCGCTATGTGCGCAACATCACCGATGTGGGCCACTTGGAACACGATGCCGACGAAGGCGAAGACAAGATTGCCAAGAAGGCCCGTCTGGAACAACTGGAACCGATGGAAGTGGTGCAATATTACCTGAACCGCTACCACAAGGCGATGGAAGCACTGAACGTGTTGCCTCCCAGCATCGAACCTCATGCTTCGGGACACATCATCGAACAGATTCAGCTGGTGGAAGAAATCCTGAAGAACGGCTATGCTTACGAAAGCGAAGGCTCGGTTTACTTTGATGTAGCGAAGTACAACAAGGACCATCACTACGGCAAGCTGTCGGGCCGTAACCTGGATGATGTATTGAACACTTGGCGCGAGCTGGACGGACAGAGCGAGAAGCGCAATCCGGCCGACTTTGCCCTTTGGAAGTGCGCCCAACCGGAACACATCATGCGTTGGCCTTCTCCTTGGAGCAACGGTTTCCCGGGTTGGCACTGCGAGTGTACCGCTATGGGACGCAAGTACTTAGGTGCTCACTTCGACATTCACGGTGGCGGCATGGACCTTATCTTCCCGCATCACGAATGTGAAATCGCACAAAGCGTGGCATCGCAGGGCAACGACATGGTTCACTACTGGATGCACAACAACATGATAACCATCAACGGACAGAAGATGGGCAAGAGTTACAACAACTTCATCAACCTGAGCGAGTTCTTTGCCGGCTCACACCCGTTGTTGACCCAAGCTTATAGCCCGATGACTATCCGCTTTTTCATCCTCCAGGCACACTACCGCAGCACGGTGGACTTCGGTAACGAAGCTTTGCAGGCTGCCGAAAAGGGATTGCAACGCCTCCAGGATGCCATGAAGGGACTCGACCGCATCACTCCGGGCAAGCAGACCACCATCGAAGGCGTGAAGGAACTCCGCCAAAAGTGCTACGATGCGATGAACGACGATTTGAACACACCGATTGTCATCGCTCACCTGTTCGACGGTGCCCGCATCATCAACACCGTCCTCGACAAGAAGGCTACCCTCAGTGCCGAAGACCTGGAAGAACTGAAGAACCTCTTCCACCTGTTCATGTACGATGTGCTCGGTATGAAGGAAGAAACCGCCAACAACGAAGCCCGCGAAGAAGCTTACGGCAAGGTGGTGGACATGCTTCTGGAACAACGCATGAAGGCCAAGGCCAACAAGGACTGGGCTACCAGCGACAAGATTCGTGATGAGCTTGCCGCCCTCGGTTTCGAAGTAAAGGATACCAAGGACGGATTTACTTGGAAGCTGAACAAGTAATGTTCTAAAAATAGAATAAAAGAACTCGATGGAATGGCGATTTTACGTATTTCATCGAGTTTTTCATATCTCCCCACATGTCATCCAAAGCGAAGCGAAGGATTCCAGTAACACAAACCTTTCCACCCATATACACATACTTAAAAAGAACTATATCCAAACTCTGTCGGAAACCGACGAAAAAGTTAATCCGTGCCACGGATTAAGCGATTTATGTCTTAGTTTGGTTGATTTCAGTCACGGTTTAGTCAATCCGTGTCTGAAATCAAAGAATAGATGCTGAAGTATAAGTTTATGTACTGTCCTTCATGTTTTTATAAGTAGAAAGAGATTGAAAGAAAACTCCTTGGTATTTTACTCGAAACGTTCTTTCGTTTTATTCAAGACTCTGGAACCCTTCCAAAGAATCAAGATGCAAAAACAGCCTTCACAAGTTTCACCGATAAATAACTATCTGTGTTACAATATCTCTATGTGAAACTTCAGGCTTCACGGAGGGTTCACCAAGTTTCACACACTCATTTTGCATTGGTGAAACTTGGTGAATCTTGGTGAATGCCCCAAGTTTCATACGGAAACTCTATTAATCAGCAAGTTAGGGAGGCGTGAAACTTGTGAAGGCTTTTTCCGCACCTTTTTATTTAAAAATTTCATAGATAACACTTGCTATATTCGGAAAATATTTACCTTTGAAGAAATAATATTCTTATTGGAGCGTTGCATTGTTAAAAAGAAAACGTATCTTTGTAAGTGTCTAGCTGGAGAAATGGCTAGGCACATATAAGAAAGCGTTTTTTGCTTTATCCTGAAATAGAAATCGCCAATTTCAAGGAAAGGGATAGAGACAATAGCAACGCTCATTCTGTATATATGTATATAATGTTAAAGGGACAGCCTATGTTGTACCCTAATGCGTTGTATATATTCCAGTGTGAGAATATTGTTTCTTCGTTCATTTTTCCGAGGCGTTTGGCGATGCCCTATTTCGATGAGCAGGACAAGTCTCACACTTTCTTTTTATAGTTACTTTTGTTTAACTGCTGACTTTGGAGACTTATAGGCGATTATAAGATTAGAGCAGTTATGAAAAAAGTACATCTTTTGCTATTCACAGTTATTTTAGTCTTTGCTAGTTGTAGCAGCAATTCAGAAAACATGATTACACACCTTCCTTATCAAGTCGAAAAAGATGGAAGATGGGGATTAATAGATTGGGGAGGAAATCCTTTGGTTGAAGAAGAATTCAAACACCGACCTTCGGTAGTTATTGACGGAATGTTTTGTGTGAAGAATTCGGATGACATGTATGAAATCTATACAGCAGAAAAGAAACCTAAACAAATTGGGGAAGAATATCTGTATGTTGGTCATTTCGCTAATGGCCTTGCTCCTGTAGTAAAAAAAGATAGCCGTATTACCTATATTAATAAAGAAGGGGAAACTATCATTGAGCTCATTAAATATGTAGCAACCCCCATAGTGAAAGCATGGCCATTCAACAATGGAATTGCTTTTGTAGAAAATGCATCAGGAAAAGTGGGAGCAATTAATGCTAAGGGAGAATATGTAATTCCTCTTATCTATTCTTCAATATCTCATGCGGGTGACGGTATTCTTTGTGCACGAAATGAAAAAAATAAAGTAGGTTACATCGACTATAAAGGTCAAACATTGATAGAACCGAAATATTCTAATGGATATAGTTTTGGCAAGAAAGGTTATGCCGTAGTAGAAATGGACGGAAAACATATTTTGATTGATAAAACAGGCAAGGAACTTTTCAAGCTAAAAGATGACATGAAAATCATTGGAGATTGTTCTGATGAGAATTTAATTCCTTATTGCCTTGACGATGACTCGTATGGCTACTTAAATTTGAAAGGTGAAAAAGCTATTAAACTTTCATCCAATATTAAAAAACCGACTTCATTCCTTAACGGATATGCAATATTTAAAAATAGCGATGGAGATTATGGTACCATAGATACCCAAGGAGAAGTAGTAATAAGAGCAAAATATGATAACCTTAAATTGATTGATGGTTTTGATTTCCTGCTTTTTGAAGATGATAATGAATGGGGACTTTTGTCTTATTCAGGTGATGTAATCAAGCGTGCATCTTACAAATACATTTTACCTTTTCAGAAAGGCAATAAATATACTTATGCCAAGGATGGAGATGAATGGATTTTAATTGACCAGAAAGGAGAGGATACCAAAATAGTGGATGTTGAAACAATCGCCTCAGACGATTATGGTTATAGCTATGTTGTAGAAAGTGATTATTTAGATATTGATGCAGAAGTTAAAAATATTATGTCTGCACTTAACGAAGATGGTACAATTGATAAAATGACTTTTGATATGACTCCTGGGGAATTTGCCAATGTATACAATAAAGACTATAAAGTTGACGATTTAAAAGGTAGTAATTCAGTTAGTACATATATTAGTTCCCTTAAATATTCAGAAAGAACAATTGGCATTAAATATAATGACGACGTTATAACAGCTAACTATAAACAAGAGTGGGTTTCAAGTCGCTGGGGAGGCTATTATGACAATGTTATAGACGGATACTCATACAACAATATAATCAAACAAAAAGAAATGAGATATTTCAATAAATTAAAAGGGAAATTATCAGATCGTAAAAAAGAAATCCTTGAAGCTACGTGGAAATATCTTGAAAACAACAGCTATACTAAAATTGAAAGATGGAAGTCTGAAGACGCTGATTTTGAAACCACTAATTATAGTAAGAATAATCATACATTACAAGTTACGATAAGCAAAGACGGAGTATTACGAATATGGACATGGAGAAAATGAAAGCTAAAGAAGATATAGCATACGACCAATTCAAAGAAATGGAGAAACGGTATCATACTTGGATGAACTACTATTCTCTATTTAATGGTGCGTTATTAGTAGCCTATTGCACTATATTGGTTAGTACAGGGCAAGTCATTGAAATGGGTGGAGGAATCTCTACAGAAAATGGAATCACTGGAAATGCCAGATTATTTCAATTGGAATGTACTTATTGGAATATTCTTTCCCTCATTGCTGTTCTTGGTTGTGTTGCATCCTATTGCTGGTATTTATCAGCAATAGGACATTATCATTGGATTGGTCGTTGGAGAAAAGTTTTAATGAAGCAAGAAAATTATCCTAAATTGGATTTTAGAGATGTAGAAATATGCAATTTTACAAATAGGGCTATGCATTATCATTCCACTTTTAAGATAACAAAATTCTTTATTTTTATAGTTTTATTGTCATGGATTTTTGTTTGCTATAGCTCCATTACAATAGACAATTTTCAAGTTGATTGTTGCAAAATAATAAAAGTCTCGTGTATCGGAATAGGATTATGTTTGTCGGAACTATTAATGCATCTTTTCGTTGGTTCAGATTTCTCAATATTCAATCAAAAGACTAAAGGTGACAAAGACCATTTCTTACTATTTCTTTTAAATATATGGTGCAAAATCAAAGAGACTTTATTAATATTCTGCTTTATTATTTTGTTAGTCGTAGCTCTTAACATATGTCAGTATGGATAATAGAGTAAATACTTATCTGATATTTTTGAATAATAATTAAAAACAATAAATACTCTACAATCATGAAACAATTTTTTTACTTATTACCATTGATTTGTGCTTTATTAGTCGTTGGACCAATCGAAGCCAAGAAGAAGAAATATCCTAATGGAGATTATTATGAGGGTGAATGGAAAAAAGGCGCACCACATGGAATTGGTACTATGAAATATGCCAATGGAGATGTATATACCGGGAATTGGGAATTAGGTGAGAAAAATGGACATGGCATTTTGAAATATAAAAATGGAGACACATATGATGGGAATTGGGTAAGAGGAATAAAAAGTGGACGAGGAATCATGAAATATGCTAACAAGAATGTATATGAAGGGAATTGGGTATCAGGAATGATAAACGGTCATGGAATTATGAAATATGCCAATGGAAGTGTATATGTTGGTATGTGGCAAAATGGGAAAAAACATGGGCAAGGCAGTATGTCTACCAACGGATTTAATCAGAACTTAGAAACAGGTGAATGGAGTAACGATAAACTATATAACGGTAAAGCAATCAAAGAAACCCAATTAGGGCAAGCAATAACAGAATACAAAGTAGGTTTAGGAAAAACTTTCTTAAAAAATAAAAATGATGGTTGGGAATTTAAAGGACAAATATCGGACAATTATCAACCTCTTTTGGGAACAATAACAAAAGGAGATCACAAGATATTTATAAACAATTATTCGGGAAAGTACACTGCAACCTTATATTTTAAGAATGGAAGTAAAGAATTCGAAGAGATACCATCGCCCAATGAAGCAAGTGATTTTAAAAAATGGGTAGCTTCCACTTTCTTAAAAATAGCAAACACAGATGTGAAGAACGATCAGATTTTGGCACAAGAAAGAGCTAAAGCAGCACAACAAATAAAAGAATTTGAATTACAGAAGAAGAAAGAAGAAGCTGAAATGAAAGTGCGAGAAGCTGAAATAAATAGAAGCAGAATGATCAATCAAATCCCACATTATATTTGGGAAGCAACAGATATTCGTTCGGCCTATGAAAATAATCCAGCAAGATTCAGAAGCCTTACTCAAAATAAATATGTAATTATCGGAGGAACGATTGCGGATATAGATGAATCAAAAAATTTTGAGTATAGCCAATTATGGCAAGATTGGGTTGAATATAAATACTATACAATCCGGTTGTCAGGTGGAGTTTACTTTGAATCAAGAGATGCAGAATTCGTTTCCAACTTAAATAGGGGACAAGAATTATTATTTGTTTGCTCGTATACCGATGAACAATATTTCAATCGACCACTTTTTGATTTGAGAATGTATGCTGGTAGTACTCAAGGTATCATCAAGTTAATGTTAGACAATGGCATATCACTCTCCAAGTTAGTTAAAAGATGATTGATCTCACAAGGAACTTCAGACGGGAACAGCAGTGCAACGCACTGAATACCAACCCGTCTGAAGTTCCTGATAAAGTAATACAAAAGTTATTCCTCTACAATCTTCCAATCGCCAATGGAACGGGTAGCACTATCGAAGTTCACACCAATCTTGAAAACCTTGCGACCGTCCGCCTTGAAAGGAAGGGCATACTGCTTGCTGTCTATTTGCGCCAAGGCCTCATCGGGAGTACCATCGTACTTGAACTCGAACACATAGACCGCATCCGCCAAGCGAACCACTATATCGGCTCGCCCAACAGCACTCTTTACCTCAGCATCCACATACTGACCCATCAAGCGGAACAGCAGATAGAAAATGGTCTGATAATGTTTCTCCGTCTTGTTCTCCAGATCGTAAGGGATGGAAGCGAAGAACGAACGGGTGCGTTCCAAACAACTTTCGATGTCGCCTTTTCGCAAATCGCGAATGAAGGATACCACATAAAAGGTACTGTTCTCGCCAGGCTTATGCACATATCCGGGAAGAAGGGCCTCAATGAATCCCTTCCGTACTTCCTTATTCGGATAGCCCAACGTATAGATATTAAAATCGCGGTCATATCCTTTGATGGTCAAGTAACCGCTTTGATAAAGCACCGGTACTGGACTAATGATGTGTTCAGTCGGAGCATCGAATTGTTCGTCGGTAGCTTCCATACTTTCCAATTCACGAATATTGAAGCCGGATTCTCGCAACAATTCAAGCAAGAATGTGGGCGTGCCGGAAGAAAACCAATAATTCTTATACTTCTTAGCATTAAACGCATTGAACAGACTGAACGGATTGTAAATGTCCTCGCTATTTTCACTGAAATGATACCCATCGTATTGCTCCTTCAAGTGCGCGCAAGCTTCTTCGTATGTTTCCTCATTGGCCTCAGCCATCCGTTCAATATCCTGTTTCAGTTGCGTCAGCAGTTCGTGTTCAGTAATACCGCAAAGAGCACTGAATTCATCGCGCATACTAATGTTCTGAAGATTGTTCAGTTCGCTAAAGATACTCAATTGGCTGAATTTGCTGATGCCGGTAATGAGAAGGAAACGAAGGTATTTGCCTGCTCCCTTCAACGGACTGAAAAAGTCACGGACGATATTGCGGAGCTGTTTTTGTAATTGGGTATCGCTGTTAGTATCAAGCAAAGGCGAATCATATTCGTCTATCAATACCACTACCTGCCTACCTGTCTTCTCGTATGCACGACGGATGACTCCTTCGAAACGACTGCTGAATGTATCCTCTCCTTTTGCTTTTCCGTAGATTTCTTCCCAACGGGCTATCTCCAGATTAATGCGAGTATCCAGCGAATGTACATCCGTGTACTTACTTTTGCTGAAGTCCATGTGCAGCACCGGATATTCCGTCCATTCCGTTTCGAGACGTTCCATCGCCAGCCCTTCGAACAGATGTTTCTTTCCCTGAAAGTAGGCTTCGAGCGTAGAGACCAACAAGCTCTTGCCGAACCGACGGGGACGACTCAGGAAATAAATCTTATCGGAATGTGTCAACCGATAAATTAAATCCGTCTTATCAACATATACACAACCATTGTTGCGTAAATCCTCAAAATTCTGAATCCCGATGGGATAACGTCTGTAATTCGCTTCCATAATCCGTTCTCATTGCTCCTTTTGCAAATATAAGCGATTATTCCTAAATGGCAAAAGCTTATGCCAAAGATATTACCGCTTAATCCTCTATGATAGAAGTCATCGGATGGCGGTTACCCTCTACCGTCTCCAAAAAAGCCTTGGCAGAACCAAAATTCAGGAACAAGTCCAGACGCACCGGAAGATGGTTCTTGTCATCGGTGACATAGAAGGTGATAACCTCCTTTTCCTTACCTTTCTTATTATATTCAACCAGCGAGAACACCAAACAACGGTATTTCACATCGTTCTCGGCCTTGAAGTTCTTCTTTCCCCGATAAATCAAAGTCTGGTCTTCTACTTTGCGGCCAGTTGCCATCGGGAAATGTATCTTATCTCCTTTCTTATAGGAAGTAGGGTCGAACGAACGGGCCTGCAAAAGTATGCTTAACATATCGAACACGCATTGCTCCAGCGTGTCGGTGGCATATACCGTTTCACGGTCCTTGCGCCAACGCTGCTGGTTGACAATGCTTTTGCCGTCCTGAAACTTGAACCAAGCCTCATCTACCGTATAACGGCTTCCTTCCTCCGCTCCTTTACGGAAATAAACAGGTTCCAGACGGTCGGTTGTAATACAAGTAATGGTATCGCGCATCTTGAAAAAGAAATCGACCTTGCTATTGCTTACCGCCAACAACGTGGTTTTGTAGCAATTCTTACCCTCGTAAGTGACGGGCTCCAAGTTCATCTTGGCTTCACCAGCCTTCACCCAAATGAACTTCCAGTTGAACTTCAATTCATACGTCAAACGTTCTCCTGGTTGTATGGCATCGTTCTTGGCGGCGCACTGCGCACCGGCAGACAATGTCCCCAACCATATTCCGCACAATATTCCTATAATCAGCTTTTTCATGATGTTCTTCCTAATTTCTTGGCACGTTCCTTGTTTCTTTCTTGTACCTTCTTGACTTCTTCAGGCTTCTGTTTCTTGATTTCATCCAATTTCTGCTTATCAACTGGTGTTGAATGGATATCCCAAGTCTCTTCAAAGTCAAAGTTTGCCTTCATTTCCCATGATTTCGGCAGGTAATAAACCTCTTCGGGTTGCATACGCTTTTCTACATTTCCTGTATCCCACTTACCATTTCCATTCCTATCCATAAACATACGGACATAATATTTGGTATTAGGAGCCAAATAATAGAAATCGGCCGTACCCTCAGGAGTAACCCGCTGCTGACGGATTACCTTGCCAGCCGCATCCAACAGTTCAACGATGGCAGGTTGGTTTACACCACGTATATTGAAGAACAAAGTACCATATTCATCCAGTTTTTTCACCTTGAAACTTTGGTCCACCTTGTCCGTATGCAAACCATACAGCCCCGTAATCGCTGTCGAATCTATCTTTAACTGATATTCTCTATCCGGTTGCCAATCGGCCAAGATTTCGTATCGACGCGGTATCACAGAATCGGCCACCAATATAAATGGTTTTTCTACCCAAAGCGTATCTTCCTTCACACTGACATGAATGGAAGATGTATCAATCCGAGCCAAAGGCTCATCAAAACTTAACACAACATTCCGGTTGATATCGAAAGCGGAAGGAGCATCCACATTCATCTTCAAGAATAAAGTAGGTTCCGGTTTGGGAGCCTCACCTTTCTTTTCACGCTTCTTGCGTTCCTTTTCCTTCTTTTCCTCTTCCTGTTTCTTCAGTTTGTCACGTTGCTCGCGAGTCAGTTTATTGGCCAAATACAAGGTGTCGGTCTTAGGAACCAATTGGTCGAGCGTATCGGTATAAAGATAGTCCACCTGAATGGCCAAAGTATCCATCTGATATACCAAGGAATCCTTTACCCAATAACAAATAGAGTCATTGCCCTCATTTGCTTCAATCACAAAGGCATCCTTCTCATCGAAATTCAATCCCTTCAATGTTGGCAACGTATCGGCCTTGGCGCTGAATGTCAGAATGAAATGATTTTCCTTGTCACGTTCCTTCCGCGACAGATATTGGCGGGTATTTTCTTCCTTGAATGCACGAAGAATGATGTCATCGGGCATAAAGCGAGTATAACCTACCGTCTTGATGGTATCGATGGTCAGCGTATCTTTCCAAAGAGTATCCTGACGGGTGGCAGGCATCATCGAAGGGATAATGATGGAATCGCTGAAAGCTACCGTTTCCGTCTTTGAATCGTACAGATAGTTTTGATTGCCATCCATCAAGGCATAAATGCGATATTTGCCAGGAGCTACACCGCGAATGGAGAAACGGCCACGACTGTCTGTCCGTGAAACGCGGTCGAATGGCAATGTATTCAAAGCACTGTCATTCAAGTTCATGTGCAAGCCTACCTGAATACCCTTGATGGGTTCCAAATCTTCTGCATTGAGAACAGCACCTGAAACCTCCATAGTATCGATGGTTGCCCCCGTAGAGAAAGAATAGGTAAAGTTTCCCATCGGATTACCTTCGTTGTTATCTACAATGGCATCCGAGAAGTCAATGGTATAGGTTGTAGCATGCTTCAACGTATCAAACAGTTGTGCCACCACCTTCTTTCCTACTACCTTGATTTCAGGTTGTTCCAACTGTGGAGGCGAAACGACGACCTTTTCCGAAGGCTTCTCCAATTTAATGAATTCATCAAATTCCAATTCTATTTTCTTTTCCTTGACATTTACCGCATGCAGACGGGGACTACTTCCAACAAACTTGGGAGGCATCTCATCATACGGCCCTCCATCCGGAGTTCCCATACTGGCACAGGAATAACCGATGATAACCATCATCAGGAGCAAAGGCCACTTATGTTTTTTCCAGTATCTCATCCTTTCCGATTCAAACTTAACATTTCTTCTATATAATCACGCGAATTACTCAAACGAGGAACTTTGTGCTGTCCTCCCAGTTTACCCTTTTCCTTCAACCAATCATGGAAAAGTTTCGGACGTGCCACCACAATTTCCAAGGGTTGCAAGGTGATGTCCTTATAACGTTTCGCCTCATAATCCGAATTGATTTCCTGCAACGTTTTGTCCAAGACATCGGCAAATTTCTCCAAAGAGTCGGGCATCACGGCAAACTCTATCAACCATTGGTGGCGGCACTTGGCATCGGCATCCATAAATACCGGGGCTGCCGAATACTCTGCCACTTGAGCACCTGTTTCCTTACAAGCACGAGCCAAGCCTTGTTCAGCATTGTCTACCATCAGTTCTTCACCAAATGCATTGATAAAATGCTTGGTGCGACCGGTGATGATGAACTTATAAGGGTCTTTTGATGTGAACTTCACCGTATCGCCAATCATATAACGCCACAAACCACAAGTAGTACTGATGAGCATGGCATAATTCTTACCCAACTCTACTCCTGACAATGGAACTACATGTGGATTCGGAGAATCAAACTCGTCCATCGGAAGGAACTCGAAGAACACCCCATAGTCAATCATCAGCATCATGGCAGGATCGGCAGGATCGTTCTGCAAACCGAAGAAACCCTCACTGGCATTGTAAGTCTCCATATAATGCATCTTGTCCGAACGGATTAGCTGCTTATATTGTTCACGATAAGGTGTGAATGCCACTCCTCCGTGAAAGAATACTTCCAAATTTGGCCATACTTCTGCCAGATTGTCCGTGCCTTTCAATTCCATTACCCGCTTGAGGACGGCCAACATCCAAGAAGGCACCCCGGAGATATTGGTAATGTCTTTGTCCATCGCCACACGGGCTATCTTTTCCATCTTTTCTTCAAAGTCGCTCAACAAGGCAATCTTCTTTTCGGGTACACGGATGAGATTTACCAACGGATTGATATTTTCAATCAAGATAGCCGAAAGGTCGCCTACCAAACTATTCTTAAGATTATAGTTGGGAGCATGGCTACCACCCAATATCAGCGTCCTTCCTGAAAAGATACGACTCTGCGGGTTTTGTTGCAAATAAAGGGCAACGGCATCACGTCCACCAGCGTAATGTACATTCTGCAGTCCTTCTTTACTCACTGGAATAAATTTACTCTTGTCATTGGTTGTACCCGATGACTTGGCATACCATACCACCTCACCCGGCCACAAGATATTCTTTTCTCCATGACGCATACGGTCCACATACTCCTTGATTTCCTCGTATGTCTGTACCGGCACCCGCTGTTGGAAGTCCTGATAATTCTTTATGGTTCGATAGTCATGCTTCAACCCCCATTCAGTACCTTTGGCCTTTTCCACCAAACGGCAAAGCACTTTATTCTGAATGGCCTCAGATTCCATTGCATACTTGGCTATGGCCTTTTGACGCGGCTTGAAAAAAGCTCCTATAATTTTAGTTTCGTTCATTATTTCGTATCTCCACTTTATTATAACGTGCAAAATTAACCTTTTATCCATTAATAGTCGTCATCTGAGTCCATTTTTTATAGTTTTTTCTTATCTTTACGGCAGAAAACAATGTGACCATTAAAATATCGGAGACAATGAAAATAGGAATCTTGACATCCGGCGGCGATTGCCCAGGCATAAATGCCACCATCAGAGGTGTTTGCAAAACAGCTATCAACCATTATGGCATGGAAGTATATGGCATCCATAGCGGATTCCGCGGTTTGCTGGACAATGATATCACTCCCCTAACCGAAGAAGACTTGACCGGGTTACTGAACAGAGGAGGCACCATTTTGGGAACTTCCCGCGAAAGACCCTTCAAGAAACGCCTTTCATCGTCACAGAACAAACCAGCCTTGATGCTCAAGACCATCCAAGAAATGCAACTGGACGCCCTTGTGTGCATCGGAGGGAAAGGTACCCAGAAAACAGCCGCCAAGCTTGCACAGATGGGAGTCAATATCGTTTCCATCCCCAAAACGATAGACAACGATGTATGGGGGACCGATATGTCCTTCGGTTTCGACACGGCCGTAACCATAGCAACCGAAGCCATCGACCGCCTGCATTCCACGGCCAGTGCACACCAACGAGTCATGGTCATTGAAGTAATGGGACATAAGGCCGGATGGATAGCCTTGCACTCCGGGATGGCCGGTGGAGGAGACATCATCCTCATCCCTGAGCTGGAATACAACATCCGAAATATCGGGAATGCCATCATTGAACGTCTGAAAAAAGGCAAGACCTATTCCATCGTAGTGGTAGCCGAAGGTATCAAGACCACCGACGGAAAGAAAGCAGCCGAATACATTGCCCAGGAAATAGAATACGAAACAGGCTTCGAAACTCGCGAAACTGTACTTGGATACATTCAGCGCGGAGGTGCACCTACTGCTTTCGACCGCAATCTGGCCACCCGTATGGGAGGACATGCCACCGAAATGATAGCCAACGGGCAGTTCGGCAGAATGGTCACTCTACAAGGAAGTAAAATTGGTTCCATCCCATTGGAAGATGTAGCCGGCCGTTTAAAGTTAGTCAGCGAAAACCACGACCTGATTCTTCAAGGAAAACGGATGGGAATCTGCTTCGGATAAAAAAACAAGAGGATGTGTCTTAACGCATCCTCTTAATTTTCTGCTTCAGAATAGGCAGCCTCTTCGGCGGCACTGATAATTTCTTCCAAGTTCTCCGGGCGACGGACAATCTCCACCTCTACAACCAATGGTGTTTCTTCCACTTGTGGTCCAATCAAAACTGGCTGTTCTTCCGGTTCTTCACGTTTGGCTTTAGCCGCAAAAATACTCTCAACAAACGCCGAATCTTTCTTGATTCTATTCAATGTTTCGTGCGCTGCAATCTGTTGGGACTCCTTCTTAGAATAGCCCTTACCCTTACAAGCATGAATACCTTCAATTTGAACCTCTGATTCAAAAACCGGACTATTGAACTCGTCATTCGACTGACTGAGCAAGTCGAATACGATTTCCACCTTATTCTTCTGTGTCCATTCTATCAGTTTCGACTTGAAGTTGACCTCCTTTCGGGAAATTCTTTCCAGATTCAAGTATTGCCCGATGATGCGGTGCTCCATAAAATATTTGCAATAATCGTAGCCTCTATCCAAATAAATGGCTCCGACCAATGCCTCGAACGCATTTCCTCCCATATAGCTGTTATGTGCCGACTGGCGGGCGTTGAACTTGATAAGCTTCAATAGCCCAATCTGCTCAGCAAGACGGTTCAATGATTCGCGCGATACAATCTTGGAGCGCGTGTTGGTGAGGAAACCTTCACGTTTCCCGTCAAACTTCTGATAAACAATATCGCCTACCACCGCATCCAGGATGGCATCACCCAAGAATTCCAACCGCTCATTGTTCAGGGGGCGCCCTTTCTCCGTTTTGACCGAAGACGACTTATGAAGCAAAGCCTGTTCATAAATCTTTAAGTTGTGGGGATAAAACCCCAACATCCGATAAAAACAAAGATAAGACTCCTTGTCCTTTCGGAAAAGAAGTCTTACTCTATCTTTCAAATTGCCAAACTTTTTATTCAGCATATTTCTTCAAGATTACACATGCATTGTGTCCACCGAAACCGAACGTATTGCTCAACGCGGCACGTACTTCACGCTTCTGAGCCTTGTTGAATGTAAAGTTCAGGTTATAGTCGATGTTCTCATCGTTATCACCTTCTTCGTGATTGATGGTCGGAGGAACAATGTCGTTCTTTACTGCCAATGTAGCCACCAATGCTTCTACCGCACCTGCTGCACCAAGCAAGTGACCGGTCATCGATTTGGTAGAGCTGATGTTCAACTTATAAGCATGTTCACCGAATACTTCCTTGATAGCCTTTGCTTCAGAGATGTCACCCACCGGAGTAGATGTTCCGTGCACATTGATATAGTCGATATCTTCAGGCTGCAAGTTAGCGTCTTCCAATGCATTCTGCATCACCAGCTTGGCTCCCAATCCTTCAGGGTGGGAAGCTGTCAGATGGTGTGCATCGGCCGACAAGCCTGCACCTACCAATTCAGCATAAATCTTGGCACCACGAGCCTTGGCATGTTCCAATTCTTCCAAAATCAAGCAACCTGCACCTTCTGCCATAATGAAACCATCGCGGCTCGCGCTAAACGGACGTGAAGCACGTGTCGGGTCGTCATTGCGAGTTGACAAGGCATGCATGGCATTGAAACCACCTACACCACTTGGACAAATAGCCGCTTCGGCACCACCTGCCACAATAACATTCGCCTTACCCAAACGGATATAATTGAATGCATCGGCAATGGCATTCGATGAAGAAGCACATGCAGATGTAGTAGTGAAGTTAGGACCATGGAAACCATACATGATAGAGATATGGCCTGAAGCAATGTCTGCAATCATCTTGGGGATAAAGAACGGATTGAACTTCGGACCGAGCTCGTCCTTGTATCCGGCATAGCTGAACAATTCATCTTCCAAAGTACGGAGACCGCCAATACCTACACCATAAATTACACCAATCTTGTTCTTATCTACCTTATCAAGATCCATAGCCGAGTCCTCAATCGCTTCCTTGGCAGCTACGATGGCATACTGGGTGTAAAGGTCCATCTTGCGCGCTTCCTTGCGGTCGAGGTGATCGTTAGCCTTGAAGCCTTTCACCTCGCAAGCGAATTGAGTCTTGAATTTGGACGCATCAAAATAAGTAATAGGCCCTGCTCCACTTACTCCATTTACCAGGTTTTCCCAAGTTTCGGCAACATTGTTACCTACCGGAGTAAGAGCACCAAGGCCCGTTACTACTACTCTTTTCAATTCCATTATAAGATATAAAGAGGAAGAAAATTATTTGTTAGCTTCGATGTAAGCAACTGCATCACCAACTGAGCCAATCTTTTCAGCCTGATCGTCTGGAATAGAGATACCGAATTCCTTTTCGAATTCCATAATCAATTCTACAGTATCCAATGAGTCAGCACCAAGGTCGTTAGTGAAGCTAGCTTCCATTGTAACTTCTGATTCTTCTACACCCAATTTATCAACGATAATAGCTTTTACTCTTTCTTGAATTTCAGACATAACTTTTAATTTTTTAGTTAATAATCGAATTATTTTATTTCCTTTGCGTTTGCAAAGGTGCAAACATTTATTAACTTGACCAAATATTCGAGCAAATAAATGCGATTTTTTGCACATTTTTTTGTTTTATGTGCACCAAAACCATTTTATAATATGAAAAACATAGCCATTTTAGCCTCTGGCGAAGGAACCAACGCCGAACGTATTATCCGCCATTTTGCCACACATCCAGTGGTGAAAGTAGCCGTTGTAGTAACCAACAAAGCCGATGCCGGTGTCATCCGCCGTGCCGAATCATTGGGAGTACCTGTCGAAGTGCTTCTGCCTTCCGCTTTCCGTGAAGGAAGAGCTACCGAAGTTCTCCATCGATACGACACTGATTTTGTAGTATTGGCCGGTTTCCTGCTCCGCATTCCCGACGATATGCTGACAGCCTATCCGCAAGCCATCGTGAACATCCACCCATCGCTTCTGCCCAAATACGGTGGGAAAGGTATGTACGGCAGTCGAGTACACGAAGCCGTCCTATCAGCCGGTGAACCCGAAAGCGGCATCACCATACACTATATCAATGAACATTACGACGAAGGAGGAATTATCCTGCAAGCTCGTTGCCCGGTGATGCCGGACGATACACCCGACACCTTGGCCACCCGCGTGCATCAGTTGGAGTATGAACATTATCCAAAGGTGGTGGAAAAACTATTGCTTTCTATGTAGTTTCTTGACTTCTCAAACCAATCATATAGCAGCACTTTCCCGCCGTACGGGATAATGACCACGGAACCACTCGAACTTTTCGGGCGAAGCCTTCAACCATTCGCTGTCCCGGGTAGGATCGTAATCACTCGGTCCTTCGGGCGGTGTCACGTCAAACTCGGCTTCGATGCCGAAGAAACGGCACAAGGCTTCCAGAGACATACGAGTGGCATTTGCCTTGCCATCTGCCGAGTAACCGGCAATGTGCGGCGTAGCAATGAAAGCCACCTCCATCAGCTCACGGCTGATGTGCGGCTCGTATTCCCACGTATCGATGACGGCACCCTTTACCCGTCCGGCAGCCAAGGCAGCCAACAAGGAAGCCGTATCGACGACCTCACCCCGACTGGCATTTATCAAAAAAGGACGGCGCTTCAAGGTGAAAAGGAAATCTTCATCGGCCAAATGGAAAGTCCTGTATTTGCCTTCGCGATTCAAAGGTGTGTGAAGGGTTATGACATCACACTCGCTGGCGATGGTCGCCAAATCGACAAAGCCTCGCTCGCCCCTGTCCGCACGGGGAGGGTCGTTCAACAACACCTTCATACCTAATGCTTCGGCCATACGTACCACACGGCTGCCTACGTGCCCTACGCCTACGACCCCCAATGTAGCTCCTTCCAACCGAAAACCCTTGCGGCTTTCCAGAAGCAACAAAGAGGAACGGACGTATTGCTCTACCGAGCCTGCATTACACCCCGGGCAGTTGGTCCAAATGATTCCAGCTTCCCGACAATAATCCGTATCGATATGGTCGTAACCGATGGTGGCGGTGGCAATGAACTTCACCCTACTGCCTTCGAGCAAGTCACGGTCGCATCGGGTACGGGTACGGACAATCAATGCATCCGCATCTTTTACCGTCTCGTTGGTAAACCCGGAACCAGGCAAATAAACCACTTCATCGGCTATTCGCTCAACAGCCTCTTTTATATAAGGTATTTTATTGTCGATAATTACTTTCATATTCCTTCATTTATTTCCGTCCGAAATCAGCAGGTACTTCTCCCCACACATCGGTCTCCCACTTCAAGAGAGGGATATCACTGTATGTATGCGTCTTGAGCCAAGTCTCGGCCCGTTCTATCAAGCGGAAAAGCTCCTCAGTCTTAGGAGTACGCTCCAACTTGGTCTTGCATTTTTTCTGCTTCACCCAACTTAAGGCATTTCGGCTGTCCGAATAGACGGTCATACAGATCCCTTTCTGCTTCATCAGCGCCAAGGCGTGGACGATGGCCAGGAACTCGCCGATGTTGTTCGTGCCATATACAGGACCGAAATGAAAAATTTCCTGTCCGGTTTGCAGATAGACCCCCCGATATTCCATCGGTCCGGGATTGCCGCTGCAAGCTGCATCCACCGCCACGCAATTCAAATCGAAATTTTCGGGAAGTGCTTGCGGGTGCTGATGACTGGCAGCCGGTTTCTGATTGCCAATGTATGCGTAAGGTGAGGATGCGAAGGCCTGCTCGGCTTCTTCTTGCGTTTCGAAAGATTTGTATTGTGCCCCTTCGTAACCCTTGGTCTGTAATTGGCAATCAGTCCAGGAAGTATAAATTCCTGGACTGACACCTTTCCATACTACATAGTATTTTTGTTTCTTGCTCATCGGAATGATTACTTCTTTGCTGGAGCAGCCCAAGCCGGAACCTTTCCGAAAATAGCCTTCAGCTTTTCCGGTTCGAACTTAGGCTTGCGGTCGTAAGTAAAGATACCATTCTGCTCCTGTTCCACATCGGTGAGCTGCGTGTAGGTATATCCGTTGATATAGTCGAAGCCCAGAATCACATCCGTCAGCGCTTCCAGACGGGTGTAGAATTCATCCAATGTCTTCGGGCCTTGTCCATAACCCCACGTGTTCGATGCATATTGCTCGATGACCCACTTGATGCCACCATATTCATCCAAGTAGTAAGGCTGACCGGCGTATGCCGCTTCACGGTCCTTGGCCAACGTAGGTACTTCACCCGGATTCTTGATGGTCAGTCTATCCTTCAGCTTGTCTGGATTCTGTTCATAGTTATGATACGACCAAATGTCGGTCTTCACGTGATAGCCTCCACTCACATCGTGTACAGGGCGATAGTCGAGCGCCTTGGTCAAATCATAGACATCGCTGACGAAACGGTCCTGATGACGTGCGGCCTCCACTCCCTTCGGTCTCTCCCAAGTTTCATTGAAAGGCGTCCACATAATGATGGAAGGATGGTTGCGGTCGCGTTCCACGATTTCCTGCCATTCGGTAAGGAAGTTGCGGGCTGTAAGCTCCTTGTTGGTATCGGCTCCCCAGCTGGAAGATTCACCCCAAGTGATATAGCCCAACTTGTCTGCCCAATAATGGAAGCGTTCTTCAAACACCTTCTGGTGCAGACGGGCACTGTTGAATCCGACACTCATACTGAGTTCGATGTCACGCTTGAGGTCTGCATCCGTCGGAGCTGTCCATACACCATCGGGATAGAAGCCCTGGTCGAGCACCATACGGAGGTATAACGGCTGGTTGTTGAGATATACGCGGTTACCTTCGATATGAATCTTACGCATACCTGTATAAGAAACGACTTTATCCACCACTTTTCCTGAAGCATCCACAACTTCATATTCCAAATCATAAAGGAACGGGCTTTCGGGCGACCAAGTCTTGACGTTCTTCACAGGCAGGATGACGGTCATTGGTGTAGTGGCTTTCACTTTCTTGCTTGCCACCACCTTGTTGCCGTCCTTCAGCTTCACTTGCAGCGAAAGCCCCTTTTCCAAAGCGTGGAACTTGGGTTCCAAGACAAAACAGCTGTTATCCAAATCGGGCTTCACATACACTTCCTTCAAGCCCGCAGGTGCCACAGCTTCCATCCATACGGTTTGCCAGATGCCCGTCACACGGGTATAGTAACATCCTTCGGAATAGTACACCCGCGACTGCTTTCCACCTGTCTGTTCACCCTGACGGATGTCATCCTTCACACAAACCACGATATTGGCTTTCTCGCCGGCTTTCACATAGGGAGTCATATCCACCGCAAACGATGACGTGCCACCCCAGTGGCGACCGGCCAAATGTCCGTTCACATAGATGGTACTGTAATAATCCACCGCACCGAAGTTCAACATAATCTTCTTGCCTTCCCAAGCGGCCGGCACATCCACCTTCCGTTGGTACCACATACAGTTGATGAAATCCTTATATTCCACTCCCGACAGCTTGCTTTCGGGGCAGAAAGGTACGGTGATGTTTCCATCGAAACCTTCACTCTTGGCCAAGCCACGTTCTAACCCTGTATCTCCGAAGTCGAACGTATAAGTCCACTGACCATTCAGATTCACCCAGCTATCACGCACGAACTGCGGACGCGGATGCTCCGGTCTCGGAATTTCGGTCTGCGCCCACAAAGTCAACGCACAGAGGCACATACACAACAAACAGACATTTCTCATACTCTTTTATTTTTAAGGTTAATAATCCCAAAATGCAAGCAAATGTGTCGAATTACATACGTTCCGGCACTTCGATGCCCAACAAGCCCATAGCGAGCTTCACAATCTTGCCTACGTTCTGACTCAAAGCCAAGCGGAAGACCTTCAAGGCTTCGTTCTCTTCGCGCAGGATGCTGAAGTCGTGATAGAACTGGTTGTATTCCTTCACGAGGTCGTACGCATAGTTGGCGATGACGGACGGATTGTAGTCCGTGCCTGCCTGCTTCACGGTGTTCTTGAAGTCGGCCAACATCTGAATCAAGCCCTCTTCCTTGGCACTGAGCTGGAGACCGGCCGGAATCACCGACGGAATTTCGATGCCCTGTTCAGCAGCCTTGCGGAGAACGGACTGGATGCGTGCATAGGTATATTGGATGAACGGACCTGTATTACCATTGAAGTCGATGGACTCCTTCGGGTTGAACGTCATATTCTTACGGGCATCCACCTTCAAGATGAAGTACTTCAACGCACCGAGACCCACGATGCGGGCAATGTTGTCCGCTTCTTCCTGCGTCAAGCCATCCAGCTTGCCGAGTTCGGCCGAAGTCTCCTTGGCGGTTTCTATCATAGCAGCCATCAAGTCGTCGGCATCCACTACCGTACCTTCGCGGCTCTTCATCTTGCCTTCCGGCAATTCCACCATACCGTAAGAGAAGTGAACCAATCCCTTACCCCATTCGAAGCCGAGCTTGTCCAGCAAGATAGACAATACCTGGAAGTGGTAATTCTGTTCGTTACCTACTACATAAATCATCTTGTCGATGGGGAAGTCCTGGAAGCGGAGCTTGGCGGTACCGATGTCCTGAGTCATATATACCGATGTACCATCGCCACGGAGCAAGAGCTTATGGTCAAGACCCTCAGCGGTCAGATCGGCCCACACGGAGTTGTCCTCCTTGCGGAAGAAGAATCCCTTTTCAAGACCTTCCATCACCTTTTCCTTTCCTTCGAGGTAGGTTTGTGATTCGTAGTAAATCTTGTCGAAACCGACACCCATCTGAGCGTATGTTTCATCGAAACCGGCATATACCCAGTTGTTCATCTTTTCCCAAAGGCCACGTACTTCCGGGTCATTGGCTTCCCACTTGCGGAGCATTTCACGGGCTTCGAGCATCAACGGAGAGTTGGCTTCGGCCTTGGCCTTAGCTTCTTCTTCGTTCATTCCCTCCGCTTGGTAAGCGGCCATCAATTCCTTCACTTCGGCCTTGTAGTGCTTGTCGAAAGCCACATAGTAATCGCCGATGAGGTGGTCACCCTTCTTGCCGCTCGATTCCGGAGTTTCGCCATTGCCATACTTCAACCAAGCCAACATCGACTTGCAGATGTGGATACCACGATCGTTCACGATGTTGGTCTTCACCACCTTGTTGCCATTGGCAGCCATCACATTGGCCAATGCCCAACCGAGGAGGTTGTTGCGGACGTGACCCAAGTGGAGGGGCTTGTTGGTATTCGGTGAAGAATATTCAATCATCACGAGTGGAGAATTTTCATCGGCCTTGGTGATACCGTATTCAGCATCGGTATGGATGCTGTTGAGGAGTTCAATCCAGCAATCCGAAGCGATGGTGAGGTTCAGGAAGCCCTTCACGGCGTTGTAGTTCGACACGAGTTCCGGTGCATTCTGCTTCAGGTATTCACCGATTTCCTGAGCAGTCTGTTCAGGACCCTTCTTGCTCATTTTCAGGAATGGGAACACCACGAGGGTCAAGTGACCTTCAAATTCTTTCTTGGTCTTCTGGAGTTGCACCATCTTTTCGGGCACTTCCTGACCATACAGCGTATTCAATGCCGCAATCACGGTTGCGGTCAGTCTTTGTTCGATATTCATATTGTTATAAGTACTTATTTTCAATGAAGTTGCAAAGATACAAGTTTTGCGTCAAAACACCTTATTCTTCCCTTGAAAAATCAATGGCCCGGTTGATGTAATCCAAGAAAGGCTTGGTGGTGGCAAACTTGGATGCTATGCGCTTGGCCAAGTCTTCCCCTTCCCAAAAGTCATCATCCGGCATACTTGTCAAGCAATAATATTTCAGACGGAGATATTCAGAGTAAGGTGCGTCTGCCGGAAAACCTTTCGGGTTTCGCTTCAAAGCGCCTTCACGTTCGAGTTGAAACGTGCTGTCGGCTTGTTGAATCGCCCTGTCGAAATCACCATCCCCATTCACGATATCTTCCCGAAGGATTTTCAGCACTTCGGGGTCACAACAATAATCGCCTGCCGCCAGCATATGACAATAAGGATAACAATCATCTCCTCCCGTACTGATGTGGAAATAATATCCCGAATTGCCCGACTTCTTTCCGCCCTTGGCAATAAAAGCCCCGAAGTGACACTTGTACGGACTCTTGTCGGACGAGAAACGCACGTCGCGATAGATGCGATAAGTACAATCCTTCGCCGTAAGGCTTGCCATATCGGGGTCGAAGGCGGATATTTCCCGGATGACTTCTTCCACCAGCTGATGGAAACGCTCCTGGTGCTTCAGGAACTCGTCCTTATGGGCATTGAACCATTCGCGGTTATTGTTGGCCTGTAGCTGACGGAGATAGTTGATGATTTCTTTCATACGCTTACTTATTCTTTTCTTAAACAGGACAAAAATAAGGTTTTTCCTTTAAATAATGGCGTAAAATATGGAATAACGGCTTGTTTATTCTTTATTTATGCTATCTTTGCCTCCAAATCAAGGAACAAGGATATGGGCAAGAACAGACAAATCGAACAAATATGAAAGTACAAACCCGTGTCTTTGCAATCTGTGTACAGGTAAGCAATAAAAAAATAGTATGAAGAAAAATATAATCCTTGCCTATTTGTCTATAACACTTCTGTCATACACTTCCTGTTCGAAGAATGATGAAGTAGAAAGACTTACAACCGAACCGACAATGGTAAAAACGGAGTTAATGACCTCAATGCCAGGAGAACTCTTAGTTGTAGAAGACAGACTTGTATGGTTCGACCTCAACGCTGATTCTTTCCTCCATGTTGAAAATGCAACGACTGGAGAAAATATTCTGGAAACAGGAATGTTAGGTGGAGGACCTGAAGATTTCACTGCACCATTTATCTCGTGGTATCCCAATAAAAGAGTATTGATTTCGGATTGCTTTGCCGAACGCGCAATGGTTTTATTCTTGGAAAAAACGGGCAAAATGAGCCATTTGGACATTCCTTTCTCCAAGAAATCCTTGCAATGCGTTGGCGAAAACCAATATATCCAAAGTAATATTGACGGAAGCCATCCTTTTATTTACTGGAACAATAATACCAAAAATACATTCGGAAAATATCCGTTGGAAAATGAAGAGATAAGCAATGCCAATGAAGTGTTTCAAGGAATCCATTCCTACAATCCCTACAATGGTTATTTGATTCAAAGTTTTCCTGAATTATCCCACATAGCACTTTACCAATTTGTGGAGGGAAAATTTAGAGAAGTTTGGACAAAAGAACTACCTGGGTTAGAATATCAAATAAACCGGGATAGAATATTAAGAATCAACGAAGTACGAAATCCAGCTCCTAGTGCCATTGCACTAACCAAGGATTATATCGTTACAATAGACAGAGACAAACAAACAAAGGAAACTACTGCTGAAAGCCACTCAAACAATCGCTTTCTACGCAATTTTTCCAAATCACCCCAAACTTTATTTGTCTATGATTATAATTTCCAACTAAAAAGAATCATACACACCCGCATCCCAATGTTCAGATTGGCAGCAAAAGGGAATGACAATGTTGTCTATTTCATAGGTGTTAAAGATGAATTTTGCATCGCAAAATGTAGATTGGATTAATTTTTGTTGAAAATGTGTTGGAAATGACCAACACATTTTCTTCCAATTTATGATTCTCCATCCGGCATTTTATTTAAAATTGCACCCTTCATAGACTTATTATCGATTCGGCTATCGCAAGTCGAAAAGTTATAGACAGGCTCAAAACGTATGGGCATTTATTGTAATTTCATCCCAACCGACCGAGAACTCCTCCGTAAGTGGGTAAAAAACATAGGTTACGGAGATATAAAAACTAAAAATACTACTCCGTAACCCATATTTTTTAACGTATGTCCATAGTATCTTCCTCCATATTCAAGAGGTGAAATGAATGACCTTCACTTCATCACTTGCGGCATTCCAACTGGTTATCAAGCTGTTGGAGTGCCGCAAGTTTATATGGATAATGCTACAAATTACAATTTACTAATAGCTCCATCCAACCATTGAAGCTTTTCTTCGTATGCTTTTCTCATTCTTTTCACGGCTTCTTCATAGTTCATCGACTCATCGCCATTTACGGTTTGGGTAATAGGCCACATCAAATGGTTCATCTTTTCGGATGGGCTAATTCTTTCACCTTCACTTTCAATGAATGCTGAAATCTTGTCAAACTCGGGTTTCAACAACGCCCAACGTTCTTTGACTCTTGCAACGAATGTAGAGTTTTGGAAAAGTCTCGGATAATACAATGCTCCTTTAACAGTAAAACCGGCTCCTGGCAGGAATGTACCCCAGTCAAAATCCCAGGCAGGCCCTGCTTTTAATTTGCCAAGCTTGTCTTTTACCATATAGGTGCTTTTCGGATGGCCGGGTTCACCATTTTCTGCCAATTCGTGTACAAACCACCAATCGATGTATGAGTCAATGTCCATATATTCCATAAACTTACCGGCAGCCAGCTCTTCATCGTTGTAAAGAGAGACTTCCATCGTATTGATGTAGTTTTGCATATAAGCAAATTGCTGTTCATTCACTTCATCCGGGTCTTTGAACATATAAGGAAGTTGACGGATGGCAGACTTGAACTTGTTCACTTCGTCATAATAAACATCGAGTTCCATAATATATCCGCCTGTGATGTCATCACCTTCGGTAGCATCTTCATCCAATTCGTTGATGTTTACACGGTTCTTGTCTACTTTGATATGTTCGCAAAGGTAATAGTTGCCGATATGCTTACCGTTCAAGATTACATCCACAAATTCTCCGTGAGGATTCCAATCAAGCCCTGTGGAATTGGCTATTTGGAAAGCAACCCGATTGCGAAGTAAAGTTCTGTCCATCCAGTTAGCCAGCAATACCCATCTCTTGTGCTTCGGCATCCCAAGAATTTCAGACTTTTCATCCAGTTTCAGTGCGTATGGCTTCTTAGGATAAGCCCAAGTGGAATTACCGCGACCACGGATGCTGGTTGTTCCTGCGTAGTCTTCTGTGCCGTCAGGATTAAGAATAGTGATAGTTGCTTCTTCCAACCAATCTTCGTGTTTGCTGGGGATAGTAGCTTGATTAGGAGTATCAATGATAACAACCGGAAGCCCCGAATATGATAATGTAACCGTATAAGTTTCTTCATTACCTTGTGCAGAAACAACCTTATAACTAACGGGTGAAGAAAAGTCATTGATAGTGACAGAACTTTCTTGCTCTATACCATCAACGAGGACCTTTTCAGCATTGCTCTCGAAGCTGGCTTTCAGTTGTGGTTTGCTAATAAATGGAGTGCTGATTTGAATTTCATTACCTTCAATAACGACATCAATATCCTTCAATACGGCTCCAGAATTGTTTTCCTTCAAGAATGAAAAAGAGAACAAGGAAGTTCCCGAAAAATAGATATCAATCGGAGTTGATTGAATTTTTGTCATATCTTCATTAGTTATAACAAAAATAAATTGCTCCTTGTAATTCTCGGACAACTTAAGGTCCGTAATAGTAGCTTGGTATCTTCCTTTCTTTCCCGATACAGGCTCAACCTTCGTCAATCGGTAATTCTCATCGCCGGAATTGATAATTTCCAACTTTATTTGGCACTCAGGAAGAGATACGTCATAATTGAATACGGCATCCTCCGGAGTTACACTGAATTCGATGATGTTTTCCAATCCACTTCCCATAACCAAATTCTGAGTGGACAAGTCGCCGATACTAGCTGGAACACTTGGCACGTCATCATCGCTACACGCCGTAATCAATGCCGTACACAAACAAAACACATAGTAGAATAAGTATTTTTTCATACACTTTAAATGTACGATGGGGCTACAGCATCGAAGTTAAAGAAAAGAAAACAAGACACATATAAATAAAAACGTGAAGCCCATCCGTCGCTCGCTTCACTACTCAAGGCGCCTGAGAATTGCCTAACCTGTCGAAACGAGCAACTCCGAACTTCACGCCGATACGAATATATCAAACCCAACATATACCCATTATGCCTACGGTGCAGACACACCATAGGCTAACAGGCATAATGAGGGCTGTTTATACAACATACCCAACGTCATTCTTTGTTGCTTTGTTCTTGACAGGTTTGAAAGTTTTCTCAGGACTTCGAGTAGTCAAAACCAAAGCGTAAGAATACGCCATTATTTATATGTCCGTCCCCACCACCTCTACTTCAAGACGAAGTCTCGGCGTGAAGACAGGGCAAAGATAAGCATTATTGTTATAAAACAAGAAAATACGGGAAAAAAAACATTTCGACAAGCAGATCTAAACTTCTGCAGGTATAGAAGAAAAGTATGAAACTTCCGCATTCATAAGTTAATCCGTGGCACGGATTAACCAAACTTAGTCACAAATCAACCAATCCGTGACACAAATCACGTAATCCGTGTCACGGATTAACTTTCAGATGCAGGCTTTTGAGAGTTTATATATAGGCACGAAGAAGAATGTGAGTAGTCAGAAACGAGAACTGCACAAAAAAAGTGCAGTGCCCGATACGGCACTGCAACTATTTGATAAACAGCATATATGACACAAGTGATAAAGTGAAGTCATTTCATTTGCTTTTGTCATTTCCATATTTTTTCTTTTGAGTGAGGATTTGCTAAAACAGTCTTTATTTCTTCTTCAAGTCCTCCGGAGCCACCAACTTATAAAGTTTGTCGCTCGGACGAATCTTTTCCGACACCTTGAACGATACACGCTGGCCTTTCTTTACTTCAGCAACAGGCTTCAAATCCACACGGGCCTCATCGAGCGTCAAGAAGAGGGCACCGGTAGTAGGGCCTGTTATCAAGAGCTTGTCGCCCACCTTCATTTCGGCAGCTTCTACCAAGAACTCGGCCACACCGATGTTGGAGAAGTAACGGATGCCCTTGCCCACATATACCTTGCGTTCGGTGGCTTCCGAGCCATAGTTGCGGCTCCATTCGCCCAAACGCTGACCGAGGTAATAACCATTCCAGAATCCACGGTTAAAGACGGTCTTCAGGCGAGTGTCCCACGCTTCTTTCTTTTCGTCGGTGAAGGTACCTTCCAAATAGGAACGGATGGCTTCCTTGTAACATTCCACTACCGTACGGACGTATTCAGGACCACGGGCACGGCCTTCAATCTTGAACACCCGCACACCGGCTTCTATCATCTCGTCCATAAAGTGGATGGTCTTCAAGTCCTTGGGCGACATAATGTATTTGTTATCGACTTCGAGTTCGATTTCACTATCCTTGTCACGCACTTCGTAAGCACGACGACAAATCTGCATGCAAGCACCCCGATTGGCAGAGGCATTCATCTCGTGCAAGCTGAGATAGCACTTGCCCGATACCGCCATACAAAGTGCTCCGTGACAGAACATCTCGATGCGAATCAGCTCGCCCTTCGGGCCCTTGATTTGTTCTTTCTGAATCACGTCATAAATTTCACGCACCTGCTTCAAGTTGAGTTCACGGGCCAAGACCACCACATCGGCAAAGCGGGCATAGAACTTCAAGGCTTCAGCGTTGCTGATATTCAGCTGGGTAGAAAGATGCACTTCCTGACCTACCTCGTTACAATAAGACATCACCGCCACATCGGCCGCAATCACCGCACTGATACCGGCTTCCTTGGCTGCATCCACAATGGTTCGCATCAACTTAACATCCTCATCGTAGATAATCGTATTGATAGTCAGATAGCTTTTGATGCCATGCTCATCGCAGATTTGGGCAATTTCACGCAGGTCGTTGATGGTGAACGTACTGGCCGAACGGGCACGCATGTTCAAACTCTCGATACCGAAATAGATGGAATCGGCACCTGCCTGGATAGCGGCCGCCAACGACTCGCGGGAGCCGACAGGAGCCATGATTTCGAAGTCTTTTATATCGTACATAACACGTTTTGTTGAAGTTGTGTGCAAAGGTAGCAGTTTTTTCTGTATTTTTGCAGCAGAAATGCACCACAGATTACACAGATTAACACAGATAAATGAAAAAATCCGTGCCAATCTGTGTAATCTGTGGTGAAAAACAAGCAGCAGACAATGAAAATCAGAAATATAGACTTAGGCGAGCAACCCATTGTGTTGGCTCCGATGGAAGATGTGACCGACCCTGCTTTCCGACTGATGTGCAAACGGTTCGGTGCGGATATGGTATATACCGAGTTTGTATCAGCAGACGCCCTCATCCGTTCGGTCAACAAGACAATGGCAAAACTGAATATCGACGAGCAAGAACGCCCCGTAGCCATTCAGATTTATGGGAAAGATGTACCTACCATGGTAGAAGCCGCCAAGATCGTGGAAGAAGCCAAGCCGGATATCCTTGACTTGAACTTCGGATGCCCCGTGAAGCGAGTGGCCGGTAAGGGTGCCGGTGCAGGTATGCTTCAGAATATCCCTTTGATGCTGGAAATAACGAAAGCAGTGGTGGATGCGGTAAAGATTCCGGTAACCGTAAAGACCCGTTTGGGTTGGGACCACGACCATCGTATCATTGTGGATTTGGCGGAACAATTGCAGGATTGCGGCATCGAAGCACTGACCGTGCATGGTCGTACCCGTGCCCAGATGTATACGGGTGAAGCCGACTGGACCTTGATAGGCGACATCAAGAAGAATCCTCGTATCCATATTCCGATTATCGGTAATGGGGATGTGACCTCCCCTCAACGAGCCAAGGAATGTTTCGAAAGATATGGCGTAGACGGTATCATGATTGGCCGTGCCAGCTTCGGCCGTCCTTGGATATTCAAGGAAGTGAAGCATTATCTGGAAACCGGCGAAGAACTTCCCCCATTGTCATTCGACTGGAAAATGGAAACTCTCCGCCAGCAAGTGTTGGATAGTGTAAAGTTATTGGACGAACGTCGGGGTATCCTTCACGTACGTCGTCATTTGGCGAACTCGCCGATGTTCAAGGGTATCCCTAATTTCAAGGAAACCCGCATCGCCATGCTCCGTGCGGAAACGGTGAAGGATTTGTTCAGCATTCTGGATTATATCAAGGGGAATTATGCCATATAATTCCCCCTTTTATTTTTCATCATTGTTAAAATAAGAATCTCAATCCCAATTAAATCTAAAAAAGGCCTAGTTCATTACTTTTTCCTTTCATTTTCGCATTCAATTTTCTATCTTGGAGAAGTATTAATCAACTTAAAATTGCGATTTATGAAACGACTTGTCATTTTCGGAATTATTATTGCTATAAGCAGTATCATATCTCCTATAAAGGGACAGACTTATTCCTATTATCAGACTTCACAAAGTTATGAAAAAGAAGACTATACATACCAATGTGATGTACCTCCTTATAAACTTATCAAACTCTATAATAAAGGAAACCAACTAGTTTACCAAGACATGACATATAAAGATAGTGGAAACATTTTTGACGGACTGGCTATTGAAGGCCCCTCGGATATGTACCGAAAAATGGAATCCATCATAAATGGTGCTTTTACAGAAGAAGAAGCTGCCACTTTAAACGTCAATCTGGGAATTACCCTATATCTTAATCCTCAAACAGGAGATGTAATGGAAGTTTGTTTTGATTTTCTAAATCAATCACCATATTCCAATATCCCAGTGGAACGATACCGGGATTTAGAACTCCAACTAAAATCTGAACTTAAATTTACTCCTTCAGAAATAGGGAGACAACTCAATTTTATTCGGTATTATTGGATGCAAATCCCAACAGGCGTTTCAAACTACATAGACCGTGATTTAGACAATCCGACCTATATAGGTGAACCAATAGAACCATAGTATAACATCCATTAGGAGAGAATATGCACATTTATATTCTCTCCAAAACAAAAATCACAGATAGCTATGAGAAAATCATCGGATTAATAACTTTATTTTAAACTAATCAATCTTATTCAATACCAATCGAAAGTCCCGCGAGGCAAACCACTTTTTGTACATCCAAGTGGAAAGGATATAGATAGCCACAGCCGAAATCCAACCGGCAAAAACATCTATCAAATAGTGTGCCTGAATATACACCGTAGCACAACAAAGCAGCACATAAAAAGGTGTCAATCCATAACACAATTTCTTATTGACACGCCAAGCCATAATCATCAAAATAGTA
>JAFQBF010000120.1 GCA_017416735.1 Bacteroidaceae bacterium
AGCACAAGGGTTCCACCTCTTCCCATTCCGAACAGAGAAGTTAAGCCTTGTCACGCCGATGGTACTGCGTTTGTGGGAGAGTAGGTAGCCGCCGTTTTTTATAAAAAAGTGGGTATGTTTAAAACATATCCACTTTTTTTTTGTATGTTTGCAAAAAACTTAATCTGATATTTATGGACACAATTATTCCTTATGCACTTTTGTGCTTTACCTCTTTCTTTACCTTGACGAATCCGTTGGGTACAATGCCTGTTTTTTTGACTATGACCAATGGATTGAGTGATAATGAACGAAAACATATCATTAAACGAGCGACGATTGTTTCTATTGTCATTCTTATAGCCTTTACTTTATGCGGGCAATTTCTTTTTAAGTTTTTTGGTATTTCGACCAATGGATTCCGTATTGCAGCAGGCTTCATTATTTTGAAAATAGGGTATGATATGTTGCAGGCCCGTTATAGTAATGCCAAGTTGAAAGAGGATGAAATTAAGGCTTATGTGAATGATATATCGATAACTCCGCTTTCTATTCCTATGCTATGTGGTCCTGGAGCTATTGCCAATGGAATTATTTTAATGTCTGATGCAACCACTTGGCAACTTAAATTGACGTTGGTTGTTACTATTGCGATTGTTTATATCCTATCTTATGTTATACTCCGTTTATCTACCCGTTTGGTTAAACTTATTGGCGAAACAGGTAATAACGTGATGATGCGTTTGATGGGATTGATTCTGATGGTTATTGCTGTTGAATGTTTTGTCGGTGGGCTTAAACCTATTTTGATTGATATTATTCAGATGAGTCGTTAAACCTTGGATTCATGAAAACTAAAAAGAAACTTTTAGTCTTGGCCGTTCTTTTGATGGTTCATGTCGCTGTTCATGCTGATGAATGGATTCGAATCAATCAAATGGGGTATTTACCGCAATCCATCAAGGTAGCGGTGTTTATGAGTGAGGAAGGGACACAATTGTCTCAGTTTCAGCTGGTGGATGCTTATACGGAAAAGGTTGTGCGGACTTTCCATCATTTAAAGGAGACGGGAATTCTCGGAAATATGAAATCTACTTATCGCTTGAATTTCAGTGATTACAACACTCCGGGTGTTTATTACTTGAAGGCTGGTTGTGCGGTGTCTCCCCGATTCCCTATCAATGCCCAAGTGTATAATGGTTCGGCGGATTTTCTTTTGAACTATATGCGTCAACAGCGTTGTGGATATAATCCTTTTACCAAAGACAGTTGCCATGTACACGATGCTTACATCGTTTATCATCCGACCAAGTCCGGCCAATCTTTGGATGTCCGTGGTGGATGGCACGATGCCGCTGATTATCTGCAATATACAACGACTTCGGCTAATGCCGTCTATCAGATGCTTTTTGCATACCAGCAGAATCCCCAAGCATTTGGGGATGCGTATGATGCGGATGGACACAAAGGCGCTAATGGTATTCCTGATATCATTGATGAAATCAAGTGGGGCCTGGATTGGCTGAACCGGATGAACCCGGAACCGGGTGAAATGTACAATCAGATTGCAGACGATAGAGACCATGCAGGAATGCGTTTGCCGAAAGATTGTAAGGTAGATTATGGATATGGTGAAGGTATGGGACGCCCCGTGTATTTTTGTAGTGGAGAACCTCAGGTGAGAGGTAAGTTCGTCAATGCGACTACGGGTGTGGCCAGCACAGCCGGTAAGTTTGCTTCATGCTTTGCTTTGGGTGCCCGTGTTTTGAAGGATTTCTATCCGGAATTTGCAGCATTGATTGGCTCGAAGGCAGATGCTGCCTATCAAGAAGGGGTAAAGAAACCGGGTGTTTGTCAGACTGCATCGGTGAAATCACCTTATATTTATGAAGAGGACAATTGGGTGGACGATATGGAACTGGGTGCGATGGAACTGTTCCAGAGTACCGGTGATGTGAAGTATTTGAATCAAGCAGTAGAATATGGACGTCGGGAACCGGTTACTCCGTGGATGGGTGCAGACAGTGCCCGGCACTATCAATGGTATCCGTTCATGAATATGGGACATTATCATTTGGCGAAGGTGAAACATCCGAACATCAGCAAGGAATTTATACGCAATATGCATAGTGGTATTCAGCGTACTTATGAAAAGGCAGTGGAAAGTCCTTTCTTGCATGGAATACCTTATATTTGGTGCTCGAACAATTTGACAACGGCTATGTTGACCCAATGTCGACTTTATAAAGAAATAACTGGTGATGAACGTTATGCTGAGATGGAAGCAGCATTGCTCGACTGGCTTTTCGGATGTAATCCATGGGGTACAAGCATGATTGTGGAACTGCCGCTTTATGGTGATTATCCTATCCAGTCGCATTCATCTTATGTGATGTTGCGCGCGGGTAATACGACGGGAGGCGTAGTGGATGGTCCGGTGTATAGCAATATTTTCAATAATCTGATAGGGGTTAGCCTGGACGGATTGCCTTGGCAACCGGGAGAAGATTATGCCCGATTCCAACCGGAACGTATGGTGTATCACGATGCCATCGGTGATTATTCGACCAATGAATGTACGATGGATGGTACGGCTTGCTTGACCTATTATTTGTCGAGCATGCAAGCCGAAGGTATGAAGCAAGCGAATATGGAGGCGGACAAGAATGTTTATGTAAACGATGGTATTGTACGTACCAATCCGGAAAAGAAGCAAATCACACTGGTATTTACGGCTCATGACAAGGCCGATGGTGCTGAAACCATTATTCGTACATTGGAGAAAGAAGGTATTCAGGGTGCTTTTTTCTTTACAGGCAGATTTTATGAACTTTATCCGGAAATCATTCAGCGATTGAAGGAAAAGGGGCATTATGTAGGTAGCCATAGTTATGGTCATTTGCTCTATATGCCGTGGGAAAATCCCGACTCGTTGCTTGTTACCCGTGAGGAATTCGAATCCGATATGATGAAGAATTACGAACAGATGCGCAAGTTGGGTATCGAGTACAAGGATGCTCCGCTTTACATTCCGCCTTTTGAATATTACAACAAGCAGATTTCGGCTTGGGCCAAGAGCATGGGTATTCAGGTGGTGAACTTTACTCCGGGAACGGGCAGTAATGCAGATTATACTACTCCCGATATGAAGAATTATCGCAGCAGCAAGGAAATCTACGATAGAATCATGGCTTGTGAGAAGAAGGAAGGCTTGAACGGGCATCTGATGTTGATACATTTCGGCACGCACGATGACCGTACCGACAAGTTCTATAAAGGTTATATGGAAAAGATGATTAAGGTCTTGAAGCGGAAAGGGTATGTATTCACCCCATTAAGAGAAGCGGTCGGGTTTTAATATAAAGAATTAGGAGTTTCGAATGAAACTCCTAATTCTTTATACATAAATATGCCTTTATCACCCCTTCACCCTATTCACCATCATTTGCGTATCAGTCTCTTGCAGAAAATGGTTTTCATCTATTTTTGCTCCAGAGAAAATTCTCTTTTACCTGGGTGCTAAGCTCTCTTCACCCGAGTGAAGAAATCTCTTCACTAAGGTAAAGAACGCTCTTCACCCGGGTGAAGAGATAGATAGCCCTTAACGTTCAATTGTCAACCGATACCTGAAAGGACTATGAGACGAAGGTCGATTGAGATGCTATAACACCGAGGAAAGTGCGATGTACGAACCGGTGAAGGGGGTGAAGGGTTGGAGAGGCTATGTTTATGGTATATATACCCGGGAATCATTTTCGGTTTCGTGGAGTTATGAAAATAAAAAAGAGGATTTTCCCGAAGAAAAATCCTCTAAAGTAAACTTGTGCGCGCGAAGGGACTCGAACCCCCACGCCTCACGGCACCAGATCCTAAGTCTGGCGCGGCTACCAATTACGCCACGCGCGCATTGCTCTTGGTAAGCGACTGCAAAGGTATGGAAAAAAAATGAATTACCAAATTTTTGATGCTATTCTTTCTTTTCGTGCAAATATTTACGAGCGGTTTCTATGATGGTATCGACTCCTTTCATCATGTCTTCGGAGGTCATATCTACCTTGATGTCGGGTGCGATGCCGAACTCCAGGTGATTCATGTCGGGGTCGTACATGGGCGAGGCGGAGAAGCGGACACTCCAACCGTTGGGAAGTTCGGAGGAGAAGGGGAGTCCGGAACCTCCACCCGTCTTGTCGCCGATGATGATGGCCTTCGGCATTTCCTTCATCTTACCCACGAAATCGTTGGCGGAACTGAAGGCACGTCGGTTGGTAAGAACTGCCACGGGCTTTTGCCAACGGACACGGTCGGTGGCTGGTTCTACATAAATAGGCTCGGGCGATGAGAAGTCACTGTGTCCGGGACCTTTCTTGTAGCTGATGTAACCTGTCAAGACCTTTTCGTTGGTGAAGCGGGCGGCAAGCCGTTCGGAAAGGGTGAGCAGTCCTCCGCCATTGTTGCGGATGTCGAGAATCAACCCGTCGCAAATGGAAAGTTCATTCAATACTTCGTCCAAGTTGCTTTCTCCGATGGAGGTGCTGAAGCTACCATAATAAATATAGCCGATGTTGTCTTCCAATACCTGATACTTGATGCCTGCTACGGTCTTGTAGTCCTTACCTAAGTAGATGCGTTGGATGGTGTCCACAAAGTTCGTGGGGTAGTTATCATACCATTGCCGATATTGCGAAGTCTCGTGATAAGTTACCAGATTCACGTGTCCGTCGCGAAGTTCTTCCAGCATCTCCGACAGGACTTGGAAAAGCTGTTTGTTGGTCATGTCGTCCGTCAGGCGGTTCTTGTACCGGTGATATACTTCGTCCCAGTCGAGACCGTATTCCTCGTGTTTGTAGTCGAGAAAGCAATACTTGGTGTCGATGACTTTCCAGAGAGCTTCGAAGTTCCCTTGTGGTGTGTTGTCGGGGATGTCCTCGGTGATGCAGGAAGGGAGGAGGAATGTCAGCAGGATTGTCATCCAGAGCGTAGCGAAGGATCTCGGAAGCATAAAGTGAATGTTACCGAGATTTTTCGCTTCGTTCAACAATACGTATCCGCTTTCGCTCTGAATGACAGACGGCTTTGAATGGCCGATGGTTCTGGATGACAAATAGTTTATAATGTTTCTTTTCATACTCATTGATACGGATTGATGATTTGGAAATGTTTGACGAAACCAATCAGGAAAGAGTGGCTCCACATATGGCTTTTTAGATGGTTCACTTTCGCTTGCTGGATGTCGTAGACATAGCCTACACGCAGGGTGGACTTCCGGATGGGAAAGTCGAGCGTGATAAATTGTCGAACGGATGGTTGGTTATGTAAGGAAGTGAAGCGGATGTTCTTGCCGAAATCCTTGGCGATGGACATTTCATAATAAGGTTGGCCATATTCGGGAGAGAACATCACACCTAACAAAGGAACGTTCAGTTGATAGCGGAGCATAAAGGGATGTTTCTTTATCTTGAAGTGGTAAATCGCCATTCCCGATGCACCGAGGTTGGCATATGCCTTGGCGTTTACGGGATTGTTGGAGTTGCGCATATTGTATATCATTCCTCCGTTCAGGTCGAGATTGGGGCCGGCCTGTAGTTGCCATTTCCCGCTCTTGTAGAAGGAATAATGATAGGCCAAGTTCCAGTTGGCGAGGAAGGCAAATTCGCTTCCCGTACCTGCCTTGTTTTCCGTGAGCGACACATTGGCTTGGAAGAGGCTTTGTCGATATACTTTGCCGTCCATATACTTGGTGTTACGTATGTTCTCGCGGAGGATGCGAAGTTCGGGGCCGGTGTATTCCATCGGTGAGAGATAGGTGTCGAGCAGGTTGGTGTGTCCGATGCCGTAGAGGGTGGAGCGCATCACTTGCCGGGTGGTCCGTAAGGTGTCTTCCTGGGCTTGTATGCTTGGGAGGCATAGGCAGAGGAAGAGGAGTCCAATGATTGTTTTTTTCATTCTTTAATTATATTAATCTCCCCCTTCCTTGTGAAGGGGGAGTCTGTTTTATTAAAACAATTTCATTTGTCCCGTCAGTTCATCAAGGATGTCCGTATCACTCTTGCCGTGGTCGGGATCTTCGATGGCGGGTTCTTCATTGTCTTCTTCCGTTGCTTCGGTTTCTTCCGGATAGCGGAGCGGCATCAGCTCGGTGATGGTGTCCACCTTGAAGGTGGTGATGCGCTTGCCCTTGGCCTTGTAACTCTTCACGCCGATGAATTCTTCCACATCGATGTCGAGCGCTTCGCGGAAGGCATCGCTTCCTCCGAAGGTCACTCCGATGCGTGGATAGACCACATCGGTGAGCAGGATGAGCTGGCTTTGCTTGTTCTCACCCAGGAAGTTCAGTTTCTTGTTGGTCGCCTCGAAGGTGAATCGCTTGAGGTACGGATAACCTTGCTGGTCGGCATCGTAGAGGGCAGCACTCCACACCTTGTTCGGATCGAACTTCTCAATCAAGCGGATGCCCGTCTCGTAGTGATTGTTCAGGTCGAAATTGGTGGTATAGAAATCTCCGTTCTCCATAATGACGAGGATGAGGTCGTCGCTATGGAATTCGCCCAAGTATTGTCCCCGTTCGTCGTAGTTCAGGCGGAGCACATCCGGGTCGAACCATACTTTTCGTCC
>JAFQBF010000121.1 GCA_017416735.1 Bacteroidaceae bacterium
GTTTCGTTTCATCATTTCTGTTCGCTACCACGAGTGCTGAACGCCACAAGCATCCAAACCATTTTTTCCTGTTCCTTCAGGTAGCCAGTAAGCATATCTGCAGTTACCACATCATTCGCTTCTTCTGCCAGTTCGATGAGCTTTCTTTCTTCAGCAATGAAGTGTTTGTAGGTATTCAACACATTGTCAACCGCTTCCTTACTGCTCGACACACCCGACACTTCCGGAATACGTGCCACCTTAAGATAACCGCTGTACTTGTTTTCCGGTGTACCTCCGAGAGTCAGGATGCGTTCTGCAATTTCATCCACCTTGGCCGCTGCATCATCGTACATACTCTCGAACTTTTCGTGGAGGACAAAGAATCCGCGCCCCTTGATTTCCCAATGGAAACCGCGAAGGTTGGTGTAATACACTTGGAAATCGGCCAACAGGTTCTGCAAAGCTACCACTACGTTCTCAACATTCTTATTGTCTAAATTCAAATAATCTAAAGTCTTCATATATCAATCTATTTATCGGGTTATTTACTCCTTTTCTTTTTCTCTATTGCAAAGATAGAAGGATAGCATTTATGCTCCAACAGACACATTCTATCGGGCCATAAAGAACGATTATCAAGAACACGTATCAAGCTAGGAATCAATTCGACACACAAAAAAAAGAAGCCCTTTAATGAGGGTACTGAAAAAGTACCTTCCTTTCGAGCTCCTCTTCTTTTTCTAAAAATATTTTTATTTGGACAATTCTTCAAGAATCTGATGTCTAATCATACGGAAATGATCGCTATCGATATCGTACAAGGCCCAATTGAAAACAACCTGACGGCAAAGTTCCTTAGCCAATTCAGGATTCTTCTTTTCTAACATTTTCAATAAGGTATAATCAGTTATACCATCACGCATAGCTTCCATACGAATGGAACTATACAGTTTACCCTTATCTGGATATACAATCCAACTATCACCACCAGGCAAAGTGTTACCACTTTCTAAATTCATGAAAGTTGTTTCTCCATAAGGATCACCCTTCCACTGATTGAACCCCCAATGCAAATAACCGGTAGCACCAAAGCGGAAATTCACCCAATGTATCAATCTGGTCTTGATTAAAGGCAATTCCAAGAAACGGTTCGCATAATTTCCCTGAGGTGCAAGGCAGGTATAGAACCAAACCTCATCACCTGCCTTTTGTCTTTCGGTATAAAACTTATATCCACTCTGATAAAAATTAAGCTGAGGAATCCATATATCGACTGTATTCTCCAGATTGTGAGTATGACAAGCCTCCATGACACGAATGCCCGGCCATATCTTCTTCACAAATTGTGCAATCTCCACATAACTCTTATAATTTGATTCTATCGGTTCATCCGCAATATGCTGAACATATAATTGGTCCAATCCTTTCTTTTCCAAATGTTTCTTCAACGATGGAAGGAACTGCTGATAGAAATTGACAGTCTTCTCTGAGTTTATCGGATATTGGACTTTTTTCTTTACTCCGTCTTGGTCATACTCAGGCACATAAAGTTCGAAGGGACTATCCCAATTACCCTTTCTTGCAGCAATATGTCCGCCTTCTATCATATCCAAGACACCTTGCTGCTTGAAAATTTCTATGAATTTATCAAATTGGGTATAATCAAAAGAATATTTTCCGGCCTTTTCCTTGAACTCTACGAATTCCAAAGGTGAAACCAATATTACATTCGTATAACACTCACCCAGTTTTTCAGCAAGTTCACCCACCATATTCCAATATTCAGGCGAATAACGTTTAACCGGCTCACCACCATTGAATATTTTCATTCTTTCATCGGAAGCACTGAACCAGTTACTAACCCACAATGTAGGTTTCTCAAGTACGACAGGATAAACCTTTACAAATATATCCTTTTTAAAAGTAAAAGGCATTCCAGCTGCAATCCCAGACAACTCCACCTCCGCCTTATAATTTCCCTCTTTTGCATTTACCGGAATAGGCAGAGTAATCCACATTGGCTGAGCTTGGTCACGTCCTACCGACCATTCCTGCACTTCTCGTATAGGATCTGGATAATAATTGGACAATGGTCTTACTGCATCCTTCGAGAGATCCGGTGTCAAGCGATTTTCTCTTACATAATCAATAAAGCCAACTCTGGATGCATCCAACTTAACTCCATTTCCATCAGAAAATGAAGAAACAGAAAATTGAAGATTCTTTAAAGGAAGTGCACTTCTTACAGCAAACTGGAAAGTAGCACATTCACCTTTTGCCACTTCAAGAGTTTCCGAAAATTCCGGAAAATAATTTGATTCCTTGAAAATCCGGCTCAACGGATCCACTTGCCCAAAGGTGATAAAATCCTCCACTTTTTGAGCATACGACACATGCGAGCTCAACGATAAAACTACCGCAAGAATAAACAATGTTTTTTTCATAATTAGAACTTTAAGGAAAGGAATCAGAGATTACAAATGCAATCGAATCCTAATCAGTTAATACTTAACTACAAATATATAAAAAAAAAAATCTGTCCAAGACATCTATGAGAAAAAATAACCAAAGGACATGAGAAACCGGTGGATTTAAGCTATCTTTGCCCAAAATAACATAACATCTCTATTTTTTGAATATGAAGAACTATTTTTTATTAACGACATTTACATTACTATTCATTACTAAGGCATTTGCACAGACAGACGAATCGCGCGGCATGTACTTCCATAAGAAAACATATACAGCAAGTACACTGCCCAATTTTGAAAAAGCCAAAAAAGAACTGCCAGCCCCAATCTGGGATGAAAACCCTGAATGGGTAGAGCTATATTGGAAAGCTTGGGAAATAGCCTTTTCAAACCTCAAATCCCCCGATCCTAATTCACCACTCGTTGCCAATTGGATTGACGAAGGCTTATCCCCACAAATATTTCAATGGGATACACATTTTATGGCTATGTTCGGAAGATATGCTTTTCACATCTTCCCCTTCATCGAATCACACGATAATTTTTACGCTCGCCAACACAAAGACGGAATGATATGCCGAGTCATCAACGAAGCAGACGGCGCCGACCATCATTGGGGATTGGGCGAAAACTATGCACGCACTATCAATCCTCCATTGTTCAGTTGGGCAGAAATAGAATACTTCAAATTCTCAGGTGACACGACCCGTCTGTCTCAAATATTACGCCCCATTGAAAAATACATCGAATGGGTAGAACAACACCGAAAGGCTAACGATACGGAACACCAACTCTATTGGTCAAACGGGCAAGCCAGTGGAATGGACAATACCCCTCGCGATATGGGAAGACCTTCACCGAACGGAGACATACACTCTTCAACCAGTCCAATGGGATGGGTAGACATGTCTTCACAAATAAAGATGTGTTATGACAATCTAGCTGAAATGTGTAAAATCCTTGGCGATGCAAGCAAAGCTGCAAGATACACCAAACGTTCGGAAACATTAGCCCGCCGTATCAATCACTATATGTGGAATGACAGTACCGGACTATACCACGACGTGGACGTTGATTCCAAACAAACACCATGGATCACAACTGCAGCATTTTGGCCTATTCTTGCAAATATCGCATCTCCCGAACAAGTAAAACGAATGACCCATGCCATACAAGACAAGAATCTTTTCTGGCGCAGGCTCCCATTACCTTCACTTGCAGCCAACCAACCCCATTATGACAAATGTGGATGTTATTGGCGTGGCGGAGTATGGGCACCCACTACTTATATGACCGTAAAAGGCTTAGAGAAATATGGACACGAAGCATTAGCAGAAGTCATTGCCCGAAAGAATATGCAAACTATGCATAAGGTATTCCAATCAACTGGTAGCATTTGGGAACTTTATTCCCCCGATATGTATATGCCAGCAACAGATGCTACAGGCATCCATATGGTAAAGCCCAATTTCGTAGGATGGAGCGGTCTTATTCCTATTTCTATGTTCATTGAAAATATTATAGGTATCAGAACCGATGGTAGTACAAACCGTATTAATTGGAGAAGCAATTCACCTAAACGGCATGGCATCCAAAATCTCCGTTTCGGCAACATAACCACTACCCTTATCCGCGAAGGGGACACTCTTGATATTCAATCCAATGCTCCATATACCTTAGAAATAAACGGAATAGAGCATGACATCAAGGAGGGTAACAATCAAATACAACTATAAAACATTTATGATGCGCCAACGAACAAGTTAATATGGATAGGAGCGTCATCTGAGACTCCTATCCATATTACCAACCTTTATCGGACACCCATAATTTATTATAGAGCCTTTTCGATAGATTCCATCAACTTCTGAAATTCTTCAGCAGTATAGCCAATGGAAGAATAAAGCAACTTACCATCCTTGCCGAACAGATAAGAGCGAGGAATGGACTTCTCAGCAAACAAAGAAAAGACTTCACGCTTCGGGTCAGGATAGAGAGGGAAGGTAAACTTTTTGCGTTCGTTATACTTCTTCAAGTCTTCATCAGTATGTTCACGACCAATGACCAGCATCACAAAATTCTTGTTGTCCTTATATTTCGGCCAAAGGGTACTCTGCACCTCCGCCAATTCTTTCTGGCAAGGGCCGCACCAAGTAGCAAACAAGTTTACCAACACCACCTTGCCTTTCAAATCAGCAGGCTTCACATCGCCATTTACCGATGACTTCAATTCAAACTTTGGCAAAGTATCGCCCAACTTCAATTCTTGTGCCTGCACGAACAAACACATAGCCAACACGGCAAAAAGCATTATCAACTTTTTCATACACTTATTCTTTTAAGGTTAATATCTATTTAAAAAGCTTATCCAACTCATCTTCCTGAATAACCGTCAGAACCGTCTTCCCATCCGGTGTATAAGTAGGTGAAACCGAAGTCAGCAAACCATCCACCAAGTTGTTCATTTCTTCGTTGGAAAGCACTTGTCCCGGAACTATCGCAGCCGCCTTGGCCAATGAAAGAGCCAACATGCTTTGAACTTCTTCTCTGACTTTGCAGCCTTTTTCCAAAGCCGTGTGTACCATACTCTGCACCAATTCCGTAGGGCGAAGACCTTCGATGCCAGCAGGCACTCCGTTGATAGCATAGCTGCCTCCACCCAAGTCGGTCAGTTCAAAACCTAAATAAGACAAATCATCCATCACTTCTTGCAGCACGGGTATTTCGGACGCCGAGAATTGAACGATATCCGGAAACAGCATACCCTGTGAAGCTCCTTGACGGGAAGCAATCTGCGCCAAATAACGGTCGTACAAAATGCGGATATGCGCACGCTGTTGGTCAATCACCATCAACCCCGACTTCACGGAGGTCAGGATAAAACGCCCCTTATATTGATAATGTTGCGCTGAGGTTTCTACAGCAGCAGTTTCTTCCGTTGGGCCATAAAGGGTAGGCATCGGTTCCTCGGCAGGTTGCTCGACAAAATAGTCACCATCATCCGGATAGGTAAAAGCCGGAGTAGTGGGCGAAGACGTACGTTGCTCCAAGCCTTCATAGAATCTGTCCCATCCCTTCGTGTCTTGCCGCGAATATGAGGAAGGCGATGAAGGGGAAGTATTGAAAGGATTATAATCAGGGTTGTAAGTCGTCTTGGGCATTTGCATTCCAGCATACGGAGAATTCTCGAAAGCAGGAATGTCCGGCATGCCCTCGGTATCGAAATCGATGGAAGGAACGGCATTGAATTTGCCAAGCGATTCCTTGATGGCCGCCGAAAGGATTTGCCAAATCGCCTGCTCGTTTTCAAATTTTATTTCCGTCTTTGTCGGATGAATGTTCACATCGATATTGGAAGGTTCTACTTCGAAATAGAGAAAGTAAGATACCTGTTCGCCTGCCGGCACCAAGTGTTCATAGGCATCCATCACCGCCTTGTGAAAGTACGGATGCCGCATATAGCGACCATTGACAAAGAAATATTGACGAGCACCCTTTTTGCGTGAAGTTTCCGGACGGCCCACAAAACCAGAAATTCGCACCATGGTTGTATCAACCTCTACCGAAAGAAGTTCCTGGTTGATTTTCTTGCCAAAGACACCCATTATGCGTTGCTTCAATTGGATAGCAGGCAGATTGAGCATCTCCGTTCCATTGTGATGAAGCGTAAAGGATACATCGGGATTGACCAAGGCAATCCGTTCGAACTCGGTCAAAATATTGCTAAGCTCCGTTTGATTGGATTTCAAGAACTTGCGACGGGCAGGTACATTAAAGAAAAGGTTATTCACTTGAAAATTACTTCCCTTGGGGCAAGCCACCGTCTCCTGACTTTCAACCTGTGAACCGGAAATGCATAATGCAGTTCCCAGCTCCTCGCCTTCGAGACAAGTACGCAATTCCACTTGGGCTACCGCTGCTATCGAAGCCAACGCTTCTCCACGGAACCCCATTGTACGCAAGGCAAACAAATCGGCTGCCTCCCTGATTTTTGAAGTGGCATGACGTTCGAAGGCCAAACGGGCATCTGTAGCCGACATTCCCCTACCGTCATCTATCACCTGAATGGAAGTCTTCCCTGCATCTGTCACCAGCACATCGATATGCGAAGCACCTGCATCGACCGCATTTTCCACCAATTCCTTGATAACCGAAGCCGGACGCTGTATCACCTCTCCTGCAGCAATCTGGTTGGCTACAGAATCGGGAAGTAAACGAATGACATCACTCATAAACAAACGAATTAGAACGACAATTCACCCGTTACCAAATAATGAAGGACGTAACAAAGCGCTCCGATAGCAATCAACAAGAAAGCGTACGTCAACGGCTTGCGTCCGCTCTCCTTGCGACGCTTTAGGTGCTTGGTACTTTCCACAAACTTACCACGTATTCTTTCTTCTGCCGTCAGTTCCTTTTCCGGCAGCATGCCCAAGTCTCGTTTGGCATTTTCTTCAATTTTGGCCAATCTTTCCTTGCGTTCATTCACATATATATATTGGTGGCTATAAGCACGTGGCTTTTCTGATTTGAACATTCCCATAATGTTTATTCTTTCTGATTGTTTTCAAATAACTTTTGATTCGGCAACGGAACATTTCCGCGGACATTCTTCTTCAGTTCCTGTCCGGCCTTCTTTCCACGCCAATGGAAGATGTCTTTCTTATTCAACGGGCGAACATAATCAAACCAGCCAAAGTTTTCCAGTTTCATCTTCTCGGGCGGCAATTGATCCATCGGAAAAATTGTTCCACTGGATTGGGGTTTCATTACCATCTTCTTCAGTTTCCGATTTTCCAGATAAACATTCAGTTCACTGCTTTCCGATACGTTCATTCCAATCAGTGTACTGTCCTTTTCCATCGGATAATACACCAATCTGACGGAACCGATAACATCTACCTGCTCCATTTCACCATCTTTGAAATAAGCCTTCATGTCCTTTCCCGACACCTGATTGTAATTGACAGAGTCAATCCGTTCAACCGAAAGCGCCTGGTTATGGATGTGTGCCCAATCGATGGTGCTGTCATTCATATACACCATTATCAGCTCACCCAAAAGTTGTTGTTGCCCGTTCCACAGAATGGGGTCCCGATACATCGTCAGACAACTATCTTTGGAAGAGAATACCAACGAATCACAAACAGCCTGCACATCGGTACGATAAACCCTAACCTTATGATAGGCACGGGCTTCCCGATATACTGAGTCCGTATCCAAATGATAAGTAAACATCTGCAACGTATCGGCGTGGATAAACAAGCTATCCCCTTGAGAGAAATCGGTAGCTACGGCTTCGTCAGTAGCAAAGGCATAACTTGTAAGCTGGTTGTAATAACAATAATTGCCCGTAAGCATATTCTTATTGATGGTATCCACAAACACCACATCATTGAACGCTTCACCATATCCTTGGTTACGGTCGTAATACAAGCTATCGCCAGTAAGCTTCTTGCCATTATTGCTCAATACAGAACGGTTCAACAATTCAGCCTGCCCCAGTGTTGTATTATAAAATCCCAGCTCCGAATAAATATGATTCTCGTCACTGTGGATATCAGAAGGCCCTACGATACTGGCTATCTTGGTAGCCGTATTGTAACGAAGAGTGTCTGAAGTCAAAGTAAATTGAGGATTTACCAATTGTACTTCGTAATTGAATACCGACATCTTGGTAGCAGGACTATATTCCCCCCAATCGGATGTCAGCACATTTTCCTCATCCGACAATGTACCTCCATCGAAGAAATATCCCAAATTGGCAATGCGGTCATAGTTCAAGCTGTCGGTCGTCAAGGTCGTTGTCCGATTCTCCATCCGCACATTATTCCGCACCTGTGCCAGTTGGGTATTTCCATCGTAAAAAAGGTAATCACCATAAAGAGACAATGTATCTCCCTGCACCATCCTTACATTATTGAAAGCCTCCAACGAATTGGTTTTCTCATAGAAGCAAGCACTATCACAATACATATAGATGCTGTCGTGACGGAACACCACATCACCCACCAATATCTGCGCATTAGGGTCCGGATTGTCCTTGCTCTTCTTCAGGACATCGGAATGAAGCAAATAGACCTTGCTTTTGACAGGCTGGCCTACATTCCTTTGAGGCTGTACCTGAGCAACCAGACAAAAGCCAAACAGGCACAAGATACCCAGTAAAAGCATCCTGCGCCCATCAGTTTTCATATTTCGTTTTCTTTCAAGCATCTCCTATTTTTTGATCCAACCTGGATATTTGAAATCACACTTTACCCAATTTTCATTAATGCGGACGTAGGTATTCTTCTGTTTTTCACGTATCCACTTGTCCAATTTTTCCTCAGACAGTTTATCCATTACGACCGCTTTCAACCGCTGATAGTCTTCGGCTATCGTTGCCTTGTGACCATCGATACGAGTTTTCAACTTAACGATGGCGCATACTTCCTTACCCTTTCTGTTTACCATTACAAACGGTTCGGATATTTCACCCACATTCAATTCGTTCACCACCTTGGCCATTTCCTGAGACACTTGAGCCAAATCCTGCATTTCAAAACGTGCAGTACCGGTATTCGGATTGGCCATCAAGCCATGGTTGTTACGAGTTTCCTTATCGTGAGACAAGAAAGGCGCAGCCTCATCGAATGTAAACTTTTCGTTACGTATATCCTTTGCAATAGAATCCAAACGATTCAATGCCACATCCAGATCCTTTTCTTCCACTCTCGGCTTTATCAGAATATGACGATAGCTGACACGGTCACCACGCTTTTCTATCAATTGGGCGATGTGATAGCCATATTCTGTTTCGAACACCTTGGAGACTTTCTTGGGATCAGTCAAATTGAATACCACATTGGCAAACTCCGGCACCAACTCTCCTCTACCTTGGAAACCGTATTCCCCACCGTTTCGGGCAGACCCCGGGTCTTCCGAATACATCTTGGCCAATGTACTGAAAGCAATGTCACCCGACTCCACACGTTCGGTAAAGTCACGCAATGTCTTCTTCACACGTTCTATTTCCTCTTGTGGTATCTTAGGCTCGAATGTAATCACCTGTACTTCTACCTGAGTCGGAACGAAAGGGATACTATCCTGAGGCAAATTCCGGAAATAACGACGTACGTCAGCAGGTACAATCTTAATTTCGCCAATCAATTTTCTTTTCATTTCATCAACGATTGCCCTTGTACGCACAGTTTCACGCACCCGTTCACGAATTTCACGAAGCGACTGGTTGTAATACTCTTCCAGCTTCTCTTTTGAACCGACACTGGCTATAATATCGTTCAAATAAGACTCCACTTGGCTCAAGACCCGTTGTTCCTCCACTTCCACACTGTCAATCTCCGCCTGATGCAAATACAGTTTCTGAATGGCCAATTGTTCGGGAATCACACAATAAGGGTCACCGTCAAATCTTCGTCCTTCGGATTGGGCATTCAGTCTTTCTGCCTCCACATCCGATTTCAGGATAGCTTCATCTCCCACTACCCATACTACTTCGTCTATCACATTGTTTTGTCCGAATACTGTGACCGAAGCCATCAACAATATCCAACACATACAAATTCTGAGACACTTTAACTTATTCATCTGATTTCAAATATAAATAATTAATTTCATTCTTATCCGAAGCCTGCCGATATAAATCCTCCTTCACCCGATTGATGAAATCCACACGCTTCAAGTTTATTAAAATCTCTTTTATTTCTTCCTGCGCAAAGTCGATAGGCTTTTGTTCGCCTTTACCCTGGAATTCTTCAATATGCAAGAAATAGTGATATGCCGTATCCTTCAATTCCACATCCCTATTCCGTTTCAAGTAATCACTTTCCGACGGCCAGCTCTTGGCAGGAACCATTGCTTCTATTTCCTCCAAAGGGCGCCACACATCATAAAAATAATCGTATGTCACAGCATGACGGAGACTATACTTTTCCAACTTTTCAATGGCATCCTGTGTATTTCGTTTGTACCAACGACGTACATCAGCCAATCCCGACGACTGCAGAGGCACCTTGATGAACAGACCTTTCACCACCGGTTTCTCCAACACAAAAAGCGACTTGTTCTTTTCGTAATAATCAGCCACCTCTGTTTGTGTTATTTCATCCCGGAGCTGCTGTTTTACAAGTTCTTCCTGATAAGTATGCATAACTAATGCACGATGGTAACTTTCTACCAGCGCCTTCACTTTCTCGCTATCACGCACATTATCTTCCGCTCTCTCGTAAAGCAAAGCATCTTCTATCCAAGTTTGGATATAGTTCTCGGCAAAAAGCACACTGTCATCGGGAGTAAGATTCAATGGCAAAGCCACCTGCAAGTCCTCTTGATAAAGGTACTTACCGGCCACTTCCACCAAAGGTGTCTTTCCCTTGTGGTCTTGCTGTTGGCTACACCCCAAAAGGGTCAATGCCACACAAGCATTCATCATCCATATTCTTACATCATGCATCATATTTCAAAATAGTGAACGAAGATAATGCTAAATTATTTATTTTCGGCACGATTAACGGTTTTTAAAACCTCTTTATCGATTTCTACCCTATATTTTTGAATAATAGCCTCCATTTCGGCCTTTTTCTTTCCTTCCCGCCAATCTTTTTCCACCTTTTCACGTACATCCCGATAATCCTCCGGCCCCTTCTTCAGTTTCTTACCCGACACCCATACATAAGGATAATCTGCCGATGGTTCAAAATCACCACATTTGAATACCAGCTTGTCCACACACGGATGACTTCCCAACGCGAACAGTCCCACTTCCGCTTTACATCTTTCAGATACTTTGGCAGGTATCCGTTCCATAGCTTCCTTCCAAAAGACCTGCGGATATTTCTTCAGGTATTTCTTGATGGCCTTGGCTTCCTTCTTGTCCTGACAATAAATCACAGCTCCGCTGAAATGAGGGATTCCCCCTCCATAAGCCGAGCGATGCTTCTTGAAATGAGTTTTCAGTTCCTGTTCCGTAGCCACCAGTCTCTTGTCCCAATATTCATCCAAAGCTACAGCCAACCATCCATCCTCAATCTCCTGCATCTTCCAAAGTGTATCATCCACAGGCCGAGCCGCATCGGGTTCTATCCCCAAACGTTTATCTTTCCAAGCAATGATATGGATACCCAATGGAGAATAAAAAGGCTTTGAATATTCATCTTTCACCAAATGCGCCAACTGCCCTTTCCATTCATTCAACAAATAACGAGTCTGCACCCACGTACCCTCTTCCACATCCGGTTTCACGTTTTTGGGCAATACGGCATAAAGAGAATCCATATACTGCATTCCCCGCTGCGCTTCACGTTTATGGGCAGACTGCTTCAAAGGATAAGTGATATGCACCACTTTCATCCACTCACGTCCAGCTTGCTGAACACGACTTTCATAGGTTTCCTGTTGACTTCCCTTTAACGCAGATTTACTTTGCTTCACCCATTCCCGATATGACGTCAACGTGTCCAATCCTATTTCTTTGGCATAGCGCACCTTCTGCTTGAAACGTGCATACGTTTCAACAAAAACATCAGCACGTTTTTCTGATGATTTGCTGAAATGGAACTCAAACTCATCTTTACATATAGGCTCAGAACCTACAGTAAACAACACAATATCTCCTTGCGCCCGCACAAAGGACACGGACACAAGGAGAAGCAAGAAAACACCGAGCAACCGACGCGGCATTTTATTTCATTTTTATTGAGGACGGCTATAATTTGGAGCCTCACTGGTGATAGCCACATCGTGCGGATGGCTTTCGGCTACACCTGCATTCGTAATGCGGGTGAACTTGGCATTGTGCAACGCCTTGACGTCGGCAGCGCCACAATACCCCATACCGGCACGAAGACCGCCTACCAGCTGATAAATCACTTCATACAATGTACCCTTATAAGGAACGCGGGCAGCGATACCTTCCGGCACCAACTTCTTGGTTTCCTTCACACCGCCCTGGAAGTAACGGTCGGCCGAGCCGTGTTCCATCGCTTCCAACGAACCCATACCACGATACGACTTGAACTTACGTCCGTTGAAGATAATGGTGTCGCCCGGAGCTTCTTCCGTACCTGCCACCAACGAACCGATCATCACGCTATAACCACCGGCAGCCAACGCCTTCACCACGTCGCCCGAGTAACGGAGCCCGCCATCGGCAATCAAAGGCACTCCAGTACCTTCCAAAGCCTTGGCCACATCATATACGGCCGAGAGCTGCGGAACACCCACACCGGCAACCACACGGGTTGTACAGATAGAGCCCGGTCCGATACCTACCTTCACGGCATCCGCACCGGCTTCCACCAGCATCTTGGCAGCCTCGCCGGTCGCGATGTTACCCACCACAATGTCAATGTGCGGGAAACGCGCCTTGGCTTCCTTCAACTTTTCAATCACGCCCTTCGAGTGTCCGTGGGCAGTATCAATGACGATTGCATCGGCACCGGCATCCACCAACGCCTGCATACGTTCCATCGTATCGGCAGTCACACCTACACCGGCCGCTACACGCAGACGTCCCTTGCTGTCCTTGCAAGCCATCGGCTTATCCTTGGCCTTGGTAATGTCCTTATATGTAATCAAGCCTACCAGCTTACCTTTTTCATCCACCACCGGCAACTTTTCAATCTTGTTTTCCTGCAAGATTTGGGAAGCCGTTTCCATATCCGTCCCCGGATGAGTGGTGATGATGTGTTCCTTGCTCATCACTTCGTCGATACGCTTATCCATATCCAGTTCGAAGCGGAGGTCACGGTTAGTCACGATACCCACCAGATAGTTTTCATCATCCACCACAGGGATACCACCGATGTGATATTCAGCCATCAGGTCCAACGCATCCTTCACGGTAGAGCCACGCTTGATGGTGACAGGATCGAAAATCATACCGTTTTCGGCACGCTTCACGATAGCCACCTGTCGAGCTTGTTCTTCGATAGACATATTCTTATGGATAACACCGATACCACCTTCGCGAGCTATCGCAATGGCCATCTTCGACTCTGTAACTGTATCCATCGCAGCAGTCACAAAAGGAATCTTCAATTCAATGTTACGTGAGAACTTAGTCGTGAGTTCGACTGTCTTTGGCAAAACTTCTGAGTATGCAGGGATTAACAACACATCGTCGTAAGTCAATCCGTCCATTACAACTTTATCGGCAATAAATGATGACATAGGCTTAAAATGCTTTTAAATTTATTGCGTGCAAATATACGGGTTTTCTTCAAAATGGCGAAATATTTGGACGTGTTTTTGAAAGATTGCCCCTTAATTCAACACTCACAAGTAAATCAGGAAGCCCGAATAAGGACCGGGATTGTAGAACGAACCCGTCAGCGCATACAGCGAATGCTTGGAAGGTTCGTAACCATACACCTGAAGCAAGCCCCATAATCCACTTTTACAAAAATCACTATATGAAAGGGTATCCTGCTCACTATAAACCTCTTCAAATCCTTTCAAATTGATTTCTTTTCCTATATGTTCCCTAAAAAGTTTGACGACGGGAGAGGTGCTGTTCTTACAACTACATCCTATAGCCAAACCTATACCTAAGATTATGAAGCGAATGATTGATTTCATTGAGAGGGTAATTTGAATTTTACAAGTACCAATACAGGATTACAATCACTGTCTATCTTCATTACAATGTCCTTCAATTTAGGATTAGTAATTTCTAATTCACCAGCCTCCACACGTGCGCGCATATATTCTTCAATATACCCACTACCTAAAACACAAGCGATATACTCACCATTATAAGTACCGAAAGGATCAAGCCCCCACATATTATGAAGCTTACTGACTTTTTCAGCCCTATCATGATTCATACAATAAGTCTTATCGTTAAGTTTATCGTATATCATTATTTTCAGCTTCTTTTCTATTCTATCTGTCACCAAAGCAAACAGTTCATCTTTCATATCATAAACATCCACAATTGCAGTACCCTCGGCATCCATCATATTGACAAATTCATCAGACTGCCAATGCTTTTTCCACACTGATTTTTTATCTTTAAAATAATAAGCCAAAGAAAAGACTGAATCAGACACTACACAATAAATAGAATCGGAAAACAATGGTTTATAATAAAGACTTTGATTATCATAACTATCAATCACACCATTGGTTCCGCAAAAACCTATTTGCGATGGTAAATACTTGAATCCCTTACGTAAAACAGAATCACCTTTCATCACCAAACAACCATATCCTTCTATTTCTTCACTTCCTTTATTCTGAAAAACTTCCACCTGTACAAATAGCGTACTATCCCCCAAACTATAAGTCTGTCCATTTTGTACCGGCAACTTCCTTTTATATTTGAAATTACCTCTCAAATCATAAAAGGATACATTAGAGGTCATTCGGTCCTCTATCAACAATTCTGAACCTTCCGGGTTGATATCTATATTACCAATGCCAATATATTCTTTCGGCCCCGGTCCTCTGTCTGATATCTTCTTAATACATTTACCTTCCTCATTATAAAGAAAGACCTCATCCTGTTTTTGATCAAAAAGATAAAATATACCATCATTATACAATATTTGGTCAATCTGCCCCATTACATCTTCTTCATCCCCTAATGGTATATAACGAATATCTTCGACAATGTTTTCAAACATCACTTCTTCAGCATTCTCCCAATCTAAAATCTTAGGCTGCAAAGAATTTACAGAAATTAAAGGAACAGACTCGCCTGTATAAGGAGTATATATTTCCTGCTTGTTGGACTTACATCCAACAAGCAAAATTACAGAAATGATTCCAAAAAAATACTTTTTCATATTTTACCACATTCAATCATTTTATTTCTACAAACATTAATATTGGATTATCATCATCTAAAGTAGAAGCCAAAATATCCGACAATTCACATCCCCAAGGTCTATAAAACTTTACCCTCGACTTAAATTCATCTGTCAGATGAATTCCTGGAAATATTTGCCCTGAATAATAGGTCTTTCCCTTCACTTTTTTTATAAACCTTATCGGAAGGCCTCCATCAATTCCATTATTCGGGAAATTTCTCAAGCAGAAAGTTTCACCCGTTTTTTTATCAAAAACTGCTTGAGCAAGACGCTCGTCTTTATAAGAATAACAAACTATTATAAAATCGTCACAATAGACACAGTCACCAACAACCAAATAATCATACAAATCCCCACGTGACCGATGATTATAATCCAATTCTGGCGGATAAGTTTCACCTACATTTAAACTATAAGCAAAGCGCTTAACATTATCTACTGGAGTAAAAGAAAAAATAGTATCAGAACGATGCTCGCGAAAATAAAAAACACTATCGCTGAAAGACAATTTTGTTCCAAACGAAAACATAGGAAATTCTTTGGCTTCACAATAAGGTATTGTTGATTTGAAAAGAGTATCACAATCAGCACTTGGGATATGGTAACGAACAACCGCACTCTGATACATCTTTCTATAATCATCCCTTTCCAATCCACTATAAATATAGTCTCCACAAATTTCTGAACGATGTTCCGGTACACGATAAGGCTTATATCCTTGATAATTCAGATTTTCATCCAATATTAACATTTTGCCTAAAGCGCCATCCAATACATACAACATTCGATGATCTTCATTCCACATTACTTTATTAATACCCAGTAAATCTTTGGGACCTTTTCCAATATTGACGTAACTATTCAAGAACTCACCCTTATAAGAAAACTGATACAACGACGCTCCCTCATAAGCTATTATCGTATTGGGTGTAAACTCATAAAAGGGTGATTTCAACAGGACATCATCCCTCGTCTCTAACTTTACATATGAGATACTTTTACAATATGCATCTATAGTTTTTCGTTCCGATTGCCCGATAGCCTTCAGAAGATCAATTCTTCTATAATCTTCCTTCACTATTTCATTCGTACATGAAATAGTAAAGGAAAAAGTCAAAAACAAACAAAATAAATATTTTTTCATCTTTTCTCTATTTTATATAAATAATATGACATAGCCGCATCAAGATACCACCTTCCTATAGCTAACATCATCTTTTAAATTTATAGATACCCATTACCGGATTTCCCGTCTTTTCCACAATGGAAATCATTTCCGCCAATTGGGGATTAATATCTTTATCCTTTCCTGTCATTTGAAGATAATCGGCCAACGAAATGATATCACCTGCCGTCCAATAAGCGACCAGAAATTCATCCGTCGCTTTCAGGAAACGCGGATTACAACCTGTCAAATCGTCCATCAATATTCCACCCTTGTATGACAGATTCCGCTTCTTATCATAAAGCAAGGATTGAAGTTTGCCGGAATCGAAATATTGGATATACATATAATGTGAATTCTCCCAACAGCTGTTGAAGCCATAAACGGGGAACTGTTTCTGGACAAAATCAACGACACTCGAAGATGGGTCGGAAAGTCTTGCGGACATATACTTATCCGGATTCCGGCTCCCGAAATCCAA
>JAFQBF010000122.1 GCA_017416735.1 Bacteroidaceae bacterium
AGCACAAGGGTTCCACCTCTTCCCATTCCGAACAGAGAAGTTAAGCCTTGTCACGCCGATGGTACTGCGTTTGTGGGAGAGTAGGTAGCCGCCGTTTTTTATAAAAAAGTGGGTATGTTTAAAACATATCCACTTTTTTTTGTGTTATGTCGAGAAAAAGAATTAACTTTGCGCTTCGATAATTATCTGGAAAATATAAAATACATGATGGAGCTCGATTTGCTGACGGCCATATCTCCTATTGACGGCCGTTATAGAGGAAAAGCGGGAGCTTTGGCCTCTTATTTCTCGGAATTTGCACTCATTAAGTATCGTGTGCAGGTAGAAATTGAATACTTTATTACCCTGTGTGAACTTCCTTTGCCTCAGCTGAAGACATTGGATGCCAGTCGTTTTGATTCTCTCCGTGCGATTTATCAGAATTTTTCGGAAGCGGATGCTCAACGCATCAAGGAAATCGAAAGTGTGACTAATCACGATGTGAAGGCGGTGGAATACTTCATCAAGGAGCAGTTCGACAAGCTCGGTGGTTTGGAAGAATACAAGGAATTCATTCACTTCGGCTTGACTTCACAGGACATCAACAATACATCCATTCCTCTTTCCATTAAAGAGGCACTCGAACAAGTGTATTATCCATTGATAGAGGAACTGATTGCTCAGTTGCAGGCGTATGCCGATGAATGGGCAAATATCCCGATGTTGGCCAAGACACATGGTCAACCAGCTTCCCCGACTCGTTTGGGTAAGGAAGTGATGGTATTTGTGTATCGCTTGAACCGCCAGTTGGCTGCCTTGAAGGCTTGCCCGATTACGGCGAAGTTCGGTGGCGCTACCGGTAACTATAACGCTCATCACGTGGCTTATCCGGCATACGATTGGAAAGCTTTCGGAAATAAGTTCGTGGCCGAAAAACTCGGCTTGGAACGTGAAGAATATACTACCCAGATTTCAAACTATGACAATTTGGGCGCTATCTTCGATGCCATGAAGCGTATCAATACCATTATGATTGATATGAACCGTGACTTCTGGCAATATATTTCGATGGAATACTTCAAGCAGAAGATTAAAGCCGGTGAGGTGGGTTCAAGTGCGATGCCGCATAAGGTGAATCCGATTGACTTTGAAAATGCGGAAGGTAACTTGGGCGTAGCGAATGCTATCCTCGAACATCTTTCAAGCAAATTGCCGGTATCTCGTTTGCAGCGTGACTTGACCGACTCTACTGTTCTTCGTAATGTAGGTGTACCTTTCGGTCATATCGTCATTGCCATCCAAAGTTCGTTGAAGGGATTGCGTAAGCTGTTGCTTAATGAAAAGGCTATCTATGCCGATTTGGATAATTGCTGGAGTGTGGTAGCTGAAGCTATCCAGACCATCTTGCGTCGTGAGGCCTATCCGAATCCGTATGAAGCGCTGAAAGCTTTGACCCGTACCAACCAGGCAATTACGGAAACTTCCATCAAGGAATTCATCGAAACGTTGGAAGTGAGCGAAGATATCAAGAAAGAATTGCGTGTGATTACACCGCACAACTATACAGGGATGTAAAATCCTAAAGAGGAAAGCCCGCGAGGGCTAATATTAACACATTAATATTTATTGATATGAATTTTGACAATGACAAGAAGGCAGAAGGTTTTGCCCATGAAAATTCCGGCCGTGATGGCGGTTACAAGTCGTACAACAGATACAATAACGATGGCGAGCAACGTCCACGTCGTCCGCGTGTAGGTGGATATAACCGCGAAGGTGGCGAACGCCCGTATCGTTCATCATATAATGGCCGTGGTAATTACGGTGACCGTCCACAGCGTCCGCGCTTCAATTCGGAAGATGGCGAACAACGTTCTTTCCGTCCGCGTACAAGTAGCTACAACCGTGAAGGCGGTTATTCAAACGAACGCCCGCAGCGTCCACGTTTCAATGGTGAAGGTGGTGAGCAACGCTCTTTCCGTCCGCGTACAAGTGGCTATAATCGTGAAGGCGGTTATTCAAGCGATCGTCCTCAGCGTCCACGCTTCAATGGTGAAGGTGGATATTCGACTGACCGCCCGCAACGTCCTCGTTCCCAAGGAGCTGGCCAACCAGGCAGAAAGCCTGTTAGACGCACGCCGGGCTACAACCCGAATGCGAAGTACAGCATGAAGAAGCAAATAGAATACAAGGATGTCCTGACTGACCCGAATGAACCGATTCGCTTGAACAAGTTCTTGGCGAATGCGGGTGTCTGCTCTCGTCGCGAAGCGGATGAATTCATTACAGCCGGTGTGGTGTCGGTGAATGGTGAAGTAGTGACTGAGCTGGGTACCAAAATCAAGCGTACTGACGAAGTGAAGTTCCACGACGAACCGGTAAGCGTTGAACGCAAGGTGTATGTGTTGCTCAACAAGCCTAAGGATTGTGTAACGACTTCGGACGATCCGCAAGAACGTAAGACGGTAATGCATTGTGTGAAGGATGCTTGCAAGGAACGCATATATCCAGTAGGCCGTTTGGACCGTAACACTACAGGTGTGCTGCTTTTGACCAATGATGGTGATATGGCTTCCAAGCTGACTCATCCGAAGTATTTGAAGAAGAAGATCTATCATGTGCATTGCGACAAGAATGTGACCAAGGCCGACCTCGACCAGATAGCAGCGGGTATCACTCTTGAAGATGGTGAAATCCATGCAGATGCTATCAGTTACGCTTCGGAAACAGACAAGAAGCAGGTAGGCATTGAAATCCACTCGGGCAAGAACCGCATTGTTCGCCGTATTTTTGAATCGCTCGGCTACAAGGTGACTAAGTTGGACCGCGTTTATTTTGCTGGTCTCACCAAGAAGGGCTTGAAACGTGGTGACTGGCGTTTCTTGACTGAACAGGAAGTGAACTTCCTGCGTATGGGTTCTTTTGAGTAATTTTTAAACACATACGTGTCATTCTGAACGAAGTGAAGACGAGTTGTTGAGGACTTCGTCCGAAAAATCTCGGTTGCACAAAGTTAGTTCTTTCCGAGATCCTTCCTTCCTTTGGTCGTCTGGATGACAATTGTCTTTAATTAAAATAAATAGAATAAATACTATATGGAAAAGATTCGTAGAACAAAGATAGTTGACCTCCTTCAGCGTAAGGACTGGGGGGCGATGGTCAATGTAAAAGGATGGGTGCGTACCCGTCGTGGAAGCAAGCAAGTGAACTTTGTGGCTTTGAACGACGGTTCTACTATCAATAATGTACAGGTCGTAATTGACCTTGCCAACTTTGACGAAGAAGTGGTGAAGCTCATCACTACCGGTGCATGTCTTAGTGTGAATGGTGAATTGGTAGAAAGTATCGGTTCGGGTCAGGCTGGTGAAATCCAGGCTCGTGAAATAGAAGTCTTGGGTACTTGCGACAATACTTATCCTTTGCAAAAGAAGGGTTGTTCGATGGAATTCTTGCGCGAAATCGCTCACTTGCGTCCGCGTACCAATACATTCGGTGCTGTGTTCCGCATTCGTCACAATATGGCGATTGCTATCCATGAATTCTTCCATCAGAAGGGATTCTTCTATTTCCACACTCCGATTATTACTGCATCCGACTGTGAAGGAGCCGGCCAGATGTTCCAAGTAACTACCAAGAATCTCTATGACCTAAAGAAGGATGAAAACGGTTCCATCATTTATGATGACGACTTCTTCGGTAAGCAGGCCAGTTTGACTGTATCCGGTCAGTTGGAAGGTGAGTTGGCTGCTACCGCTTTGGGCGCTATCTATACCTTCGGCCCTACTTTCCGTGCCGAAAACTCGAATACTCCGCGTCACTTGGCTGAGTTCTGGATGGTAGAACCGGAAGTTGCATTTGCCGACTTGACAGAATTGATGGACTTGGAGGAAGAATTTATCAAGTTCTGTGTGCAGTGGGCTTTGGATAACTGTAAGGACGACCTTGAATTCCTGAACAAGATGATTGATAAGGGCTTGATTGAACGCTTGCAGAAGGTGGTGAGCACCGAGTTCGTGCGTCTGCCCTATACCGAAGGCATCAAGATTCTGGAAGAAGCCATTGCCAAGGGCAAGAAGTTCGAGTTCCCGGTGTATTGGGGATGCGACCTTGCCAGCGAACACGAACGCTACTTGGTGGAAGAGCACTTCCAGAAACCAGTTATCATGACCGACTATCCGGCAGAAATCAAGGCTTTCTATATGAAGCAGAACGAAGACGGAAAGACCGTACAAGGTACCGACGTGCTGTTCCCGCAGATTGGTGAAATCATCGGTGGTAGTGTCCGCGAGGAAAACTACGACAAGTTGATGAACCGAATCAATGAGTTGAATATCCCGATGAAGGATATGTGGTGGTATCTCGACACTCGCCGTTACGGTTCGTGCCCGCATGCCGGTTTCGGCCTTGGCTTTGAGCGTCTGTTGCTCTTCGTGACAGGTATGGCGAACATCCGCGATGTGATTCCGTTCCCACGTACACCGAGAAATGCAGAATTCTAATTGAATATATATGAGAGACGGTAAGAGCCGTCTCTCTTTTTTTTTGTCGATAGTGAAAAAAAGTCAGATAAAACGCTTGTCTCTTAATATTTTTACCTATATTTGTATATTCGAAGTGATAGAGTGTTAACTTTTAATTATTATAGCTATGAGACGTCGTTTTTTATTTATCGTAATGGCTATGTTCCTACTGTCAGGATTCAGTAAGATTATGGCACAAACAGCAAACGCAGATTTGAAAGGTATTTGGCAGATGTGTTTTTATGTATCCAATGATCCGACTGTTCCTGGAGAACTAAAACCAAGTAATTCGTTCAAAATCCTTTCAGGAGATGGAACGTTTACTAATATGGTAATGGTTCCTAATAAGGGAGCGATCATTATTGGTTCCGGGACTTACAAACAGACAGCAACCAATGCTTTTACTGAATATGTGGAAAAGAACCTTCATCTTCCTCAATTGGTTGGTGTGGGCAATGTGTTGGAGTTTGAATTGAAGGATGATGTGATGATGGTGAAATTCTTTGTGAAGAAAGATGCTAACGGCAATGAAATCAACTCTTGGTATTATGAAACATGGAAGAGGGTGGTAATGCCTACAGTTTATCCGAAAGATTTGGTTAGATAATGCTTTGAATCGTATCAAAGGGAGGCGGAAATGTCCGCCTCCCTTTTTTATGTGCATAAAAAATCGTGGAAAATGTTTGTCAGTTCAAAGAAAAGCCGTACCTTTGCAAGCCGATTATTATCAATAAGTTTATAAAAGAGTCATTCTTAGTGAATTAACGGTTCTTTGTCCGGGAACGGTTAAGGAAATTGGAATGAAAATGTTTTTTAGTAGTAATAATTTAAAAAGAATTAAGAGTGGATACTTTAAGTTACAAGACCATTTCTGCAAACAAGGTAACAGCTCAGAAAGAATGGGTTGTTGTTGATGCAACCGATCAGGTCGTTGGCCGTCTCGGTTCAAAAGTTGCGAAACTGTTGAGAGGTAAGTACAAACCGAGCTTTACTCCTCACGTAGATTGTGGTGATAACGTTATCATCATCAACGCAGACAAAGTTATTTTCACAGGCAACAAGTGGAATGACAAGGTTTATTTGCACTACACAGGCTATCCTGGTGGTCAGCGTTCTACTACACCGGCTGAATTGATTAAGAAGGTGGACGGTGAAGAAAAGCTGTTGAAGAAAGTAGTAAAGGGTATGCTCCCGAAGAACCGTTTGGGTGCTCAGTTGTTGAAGAACTTGTATGTATATGCAGGTAGCGAACACAAGCACGCAGCACAATGCCCGAAGTCAATTGATATTAACGCACTTAAATAATAAGGAATGGAAGTAATTAATGCATTAGGCAGACGTAAGCGCGCTATTGCCCGCGTATATGTTAGCGAAGGTACAGGAAAGATTACTATTAACAAGAGAGACCTTGCAGAGTACTTTCCATCAACTATTCTTCAGTATGTAGTTAAGCAGCCTCTGAACAAGTTGGAAGTTGCTGAAAAATATGACATCAAGGTAAATCTTTGCGGTGGTGGTTTCACCGGTCAGTCACAGGCTTTGCGTTTGGCTATCGCCCGTGCTTTGGTAAAAATCAACGCAGAAGACAAGAAGGCTCTCCGTGCAGAAGGTTTCATGACTCGTGACCCACGTGCAGTAGAACGTAAGAAGCCGGGTCAACCGAAGGCACGTCGTAGATTCCAGTTCAGTAAACGTTAATATCCGGTTTTACTCAGAACTGGTTAAAAAGCGTTTAGTATCTAAACCGCCGGGATTCTTTCGGATAGACT
>JAFQBF010000123.1 GCA_017416735.1 Bacteroidaceae bacterium
CACGAACGAGAACAGCGTGCTCACCGACGAGCCCGTGAGGAACGACTCGATGCGGTTATGGTCGCCGATGCGCTGCATGATGTCGCCCACCATCTTCGTGTCGAAGAACCGCAACGGCAGCTTCATCAGCTTGATGAGGAAATCCGATATGAGCGATATGTTGATGCGGGTATTCACGTGCAGCAAAATCCAGCTACGGATGAATTCCACCGACAGTTGCGACACCGACACCACTAATTGTGCCACCAGTATCAGCGTAATGAACGAAAGGTTGCCATCGCGGATGCCCACATCCACCAGCGACTGCGTGAGGAAAGGGAACACTAATTGCAGCAGCGTACCTACCAACATTCCCAACAGCAGTTGGATGAACTCCTTGCGGTACGGGAACAGGTACTTGGCGAAGAACAGCAGCCCTTTCCCTTCCTGCTTGTCCGTCTCGTCCTTCTCCTCGTAGAACTGCGGCGACGGTTCCAGTGCCAGTGCCGCCCCCTTCTCCTCGCCGTCGGTCTTGGTCACTAACCAGCACTTGCGTATCTCCGTTTCGGTATAGGCAATGAGTTGCGAGGCCGGGTCGGCTATGTAGTAGCGGTATCCGTCCCGTCGCTTGCGGATGTCGTGCAGCACCACGAAATGGTTCTGGTTCCAGTGCAGGATGCAGGGCAGCGGCATGTCCTCGTGCAGCTGCTTCAGGGAGATGCGTACCCCCATCGTCCGGAATCCGATGCTCTCCGCCGCATCGCTGATGCCGAGCATCGACACCCCTTCGCGGGTGATGAACGAACGTTCGCGCAGTGTCTGTAGCGAATAGTTCTTGCCGTAGTATTTGGCAATCATCCGCAGACAGGTCGGTCCGCAGTCCATCGCGTCGTGCTGGAGGTAGTGGGGGAAGCGTTTCATGTTCAGTTCCTTTTCAGATTAGACGTGATTCTTTTCAGTATTCCTATCCGATGGCTTATCGCTTCCTTGGCATTGTCGCCCATCCCGTCACTTTCCATAAACTCTTCCAATCTTCGTATAACTACTTCCATCGAAGCAATCCGTTTTTCCGCTTTCGAGGAAGACATGATGGATGCCTCGTGCTGTCGGTACAGATAGGTGGTACTACCAATGGATGCTACCCGTTTTGCCTTGGTCAGTGCAACGGGAGTCCATAGCTCATCCTCGTGCAGGATGCCCGGCTCGAACCGTAATCCATGCTGTTCGATGAACGAACGACGGTAGAGGTATCCATAGACCATCGTCGTGAAGGAACCATGACGGACCACTTGACACAGGAAATCCTCACCCGTGCAGTTTTCCTCGCTGTCCGGATGCTTCGTAGTGTAGTCCTTCGTTTTCCCATCATAATATAGGACTACATTCCCCGCTACCATATCCGCATCCGTCTTTCTTGCCTTTTCGCAAAGATTCATCAAGGTATCTTCCGGCAGACAGTCGTCTGCATCCACAAACATGATGTATTGTCCGTCGGCGTATCTCAGTCCTGTATTTCTGGCTTCGGACAATCCTTGGTTCTCTTGTTCGAAATAGCGGAAGCGGATGTCGTTTTTACAGTACCTTTCCATAATCTGTTTCGTACCGTCGGTAGAGCCGTCATTGACCATAATGACTTCTATCGGGTAAAGGCTTTGCCTGCGGATGCTGTCCAGACATTCTTCCAGATAGGATGCCGCGTTGTAGCCCGGTACGATGACGGACACTTCCGGTTGTCGGGGCGACGGGATAAACTCCATTCTGTCAAAACACAGGAGGGTTTGCTTGAACCAGGACAGACAGGCACATTCCCGTAAATAGCAGGTGGCAGGGCGGTTCAAGACAAACCCATATTGTCGCATCCGGGATATGATGAACTCATTGGAGTGGCAGTTTATATGGCCGTCGCCTGCCTGGCCTTCCACCGCCCAGCTGAGGATGATGTGGTTCCGTGCATTGCGTGTCAGATTTCGGATGAACGTACTTTCCCTGTCCTGCGGGATGTGTTCTCCCACTTCCAGACTGACGATGGCATCAAACATCCCGTCGGCTTCCAGTTCCTCCGTCAGGTCGGCACATTGGCAATAATAACCGTCGTCAAAGAATGTGGCGGACAGCTCTTCGGTATAAGGGTTTCCGTCATACCCGTCGGCATCATATCCCTGCTTCCGCCAATAGGCGACATACCATCCCGGTCCGCACCCGAAATCCCCCACTTCCCTGACATCCATATAGTGGAACAGTGTACTGATTCCTTTTGCCAGTCCTTCATCGAACCAGTGCCCCACTAAGGTAGGACTGTACCAGCAGCCGCTGCTGTCAATGGTCAGAGGAACGGACTGCATCCAATAGCGTTCTATCCGTTCTTTCAATCCTTGGGATGATTCCTTGTCGGGTAAGTTGGCAAACAGGGCATCGCGTGAAGTGGCTATCTTCCACCAGTAGATGTCTTCTTCCTGATGGATACATAAACTTCCTTCTTTTACAAAAGGAGCGAAGGGAGTTTCTTTAAGCTGTGCAACCAACTTCTTGCCATCCAGCGGAAGCGGATGGTTCAAGATGTATTCCATACATTTGCGTGTCAGAACCATTCTGCCCGTTTCCGTACAGATGTATTCTTCCTGCCGATGCTCGTGGAAGAATATCTGCCGTTGCCATTCGTTGCGGATGGGGCAGTCATTCTCCAGCAAGATACAGAAACGTTCGGCATTATCCGTAGCCAATGCTTCCTTAAACCTGTTCCGTACCTCCTGTTCCGGAGTATGGGACGAAATGTATAGAATGGTATGTTTCATGATTCTGTTTCTTGAAAGACTTTCCTGTAATTTCCCGGCACTTCGGTTCAGACGCGAGATGTTCTGCCACATAGCTTCCTTGAAACCGTTCTGTGGTAATTGGTCGGTGAAAGCCTTCTGGTAGTTGATAATGCACTTCAACGCCTTTATCCGTAGGTTGATGTTGTCGCCCTTGTGCATAATGGATTCCGGCCGTTGTCGGTAGTGATAGAAGTCTTTCTTGAAATCTGTTACACGGGTGGCTTCATAGAGGGCAAATGGTGTGAAATATTCATCTTCATGAAATTCTCCTACAAAATGTAGGTGCGGATGCGCTTTGATAAAAGCGGTACGATATAGGTTTCCGCATACCATCGGGACATAGCATCCCTTTTGCTGCATACGGATGAAGCATTCTTGTCCGGAAAGGATTTCAATGTTTGAATGGAAGATGGAAGACTTATCACCAACACGGATTCGCTTGCCGTCCGGATAGCAATAGAGTATGCTTCCCAGAACAATGTCCGTATCCGTTGCTTTCGCTTTATGATAGAGTTCTTCCATGGCAGTGGAAGTAATGGTATCATCACTATCTACAAAGGATAAGTATTCTCCTTGGGCTTGTGCCAAACAAACATTCCGTGCATAAGATACTCCCTGATGTCCGGGCAAACGGAGGACATGGATACGAAGGTCGATGGCTGCATAGCGTTCCGCTATGGTGGCTGTCTGGTCTGTAGAACCATCATCCACCACTACAATTTCTATTTCTTTCAGCGATTGTGAAAGAAGGGATTGTAGGCATTCATCCAAATAAGCTTTTACATTGTATGCTGGAACGAGTATGCTTACTTTTACCTTATTCATGTCTTTCATTCTGTATTATTAAGAGACGCTGTCATATAACTGTCGGATCTTTCTTCTGAACATTTGCATCGAGTAATTTTCTATCATCCTGTTTCTTCCTTCCTCCAACATTTTCTTGTCTATTCTCCCAGATAAAGTGTGGATTAATGCTTCTTCCAGTGGAGTGAAATCCCTGTCTTTACCATAATGGAAAGGTATGGCATATTTCCCATTCTCTGTTATTTCTTTTAACCCCATCGTATTGTTGATTATGACAGGCAATTTATGCAACATCATTTCTGCGGCCACATAGCCGAACTCTTCATGAAAGGAAGGTACGACTCCGACTTCTGCTATGGCATACAACTCATACAACTGTTCTTTGGGAATGAAACCAGTGTATATGATGTGATTCCATTCGGGATTTGCTTCTTCCAAGGCATTATTGAAGTTCCCGTTTCCTGCAATGACCAAACGGACATTCGGTAGGGTTTTGCGTATGTTTTTAAAAGCCTTGACCAGTTCCACAATACCTTTTCCTAATTCAAGCCGTCCGGCGTATAGAATGATTCTTTCATTCGTACCGAAACCATACTTCTGCCTGATGGATTGCCTTTCCATTTCAGTTCTTTCCTTGTAGTCATCTTGTACTCCATTGGGGATGCAAACCAGTTTGTGATATGGAATGCCGTATAATTGATGTAAGGTTTCGTAAGCGTGACCGGCTATGGCTATGACTTTATCACAACATTCCATCATAAACGATTTCTCTTTTTCAAAAGTAATCTTCACCTTGTTGCTTGGTTGCATAAGGAGTCTTTTTAACTCCTTCTTGTCGCCTTGCAACAGAATGTTCCAACTTGTAAAGTGCAGTGTAAAGATAACGGTAGCCTTTAATTGCTCCTTGAACAATTTTGCCAATTCGTGCTGACTGACAAAATTGAAATGGCAATATACTTCTTGCCCGATTCTTAATCGGGATGTTAGAAAATGGAATATTCCTTTATAGTAAGATGACCGCAATCCTGATGAAGCAGGAATCCCGTACCATCCGATACCTTCTTCCTGTCTGAATGTCGGTCTGTCGATGAAAGCCTTTTCCAGAGTGACAACATTCACGTCCCATTCATTCTGGTCAAAACATTTTATCAGTTGACGAATATAAGTCCCGACTCCATAATTGGCTGCAATGTTATCTATGGAAAAGATAAACAGGCATTTGCGAGTTGAATGATACAATCCGTTTTCTGTCGGGGTGTTCAGCAAAGACAATCCGGCTTGCCAATCCGGACGTTCCAAGTTGGAAGTCCTGGAAAAGTGCAGCAGCATTCTGTTCCAAATGGCGGATAATCCATATTTTTCAGGTGTCCAGTCCAATCCGGCTCGTTGGCATGCATCCTCGATTTCTTTCAAATAAATACTGTCGAATGTCGGTATGTTGCAGTTATTGTCCATTCGTATTTGGATGTATGATACAATCCCTTCCAGACCGGTTTCCAAAGTATAATCGGTAATGCGCCTTACATCCCTTTCCATAATTTGTCTGTCCACTTCCGATAGGATATCATTGGTGTCAGCTTCTATAAATCCTTCGGCATTCAGGTATTCGATAGCCCAACCTATACCACATAGCCCATCAGCAAAACTTACGGGCGTACGGGAGGAAAGGTTGGAGCATACATCATCCAACAATTCACCGGCGAAATCTTCGTAACGCTTGTTCCCTGTAGCTCTGGACAGGAGAAAAAAGAATACGGACATACCCGTTTTCCCATTCCATAATCCAGAATGTGGACAACACAAACCGTTCAGAAGGTGTTGGTCGGCTATTTGCAAAAGAAGTGGACAATTATGCATAGTGATTATTCGGTTCTGTGAATATGACAAAGGTTCGGTTTTCCTATCTTCAGTTCGTAATCGGAGGGTGAAGGGCAAAGCCATTGATAGATACAGCGTTTACATGGCTCTTGGTTGCGAATACGTAACCAAGAATTTCCTTCAGTCATTTCCTTTTGTACCAACTGTCGGATAGAATCTGTGTATAGATTACCAATTGGGGACAATAATTTATTGCTATACACAGCACCGTCAGAAGTTATGTGGAATTTTCCGAAATCATTGCTATTGAGCACTTGGTTCCGCATGATGCTTTGCATGGATATGGGTTGGGAGAACAAATCCTCTTCATTCAAATAGACAAACTTTTCGAAAAAATCCAGATTCTTCCCATCATAGACGGACTCAATCTGATAACGACTGATTGAGCGAGTCTCTATCCATTCGGAAACGATGGACAGTTCTTCTTCCGAGCGAACTTTAAATATCCATTTGACAGTTGAAGATTCTATATTTGGGATACCGGACGAGAAATTGTCTATGCAGATGCATACGGATTCCTTCAAAACATCCATTACTTCGATTGCCAATGTCGGATTTAGTTGCCATACGATTTTTTCGGCCGGATATTCCTTACCCATCAAATATGAACGTATGAGGACACTTTGTTCCTTGCTGCCCGGTAGAATACGGAGTTGTTTCAATCCGCTGTACCGTATTTGCAGCCATAAGGTATCCAGATATGAATTCAATTGATTATCTGTCAATCCTTCCGTTTCAATGGCTATTTCGTAAAGGTAAGAAAACATCTTTGCTCCTGTATGTTCCGGACTCAGTTTTTGCAGACGTTTCACATCTTCTTGGAGATTCAGTATCGGATGGAATTGTATGGGCTTTCCTTTGGAAAGTCCACATTCATATAAATCAGCGAAAAACAGTTCCCTCGATTTTTCCAGCAGGTTTGCCAAATTTTCATTTTCCCAATGAAAGGGCATGATTTGGATGACTCCACAGTTCTCTGGTTTCACCATCTCAGCCAGTAAGGCAAGAACCGCTTTGTCCGTCACAATCAGATGATTGCCATCCAGTGTATTATAAATCAAAGCACATTCCGGTTTCCAGGTAATGTGTATGTAAGGCTCAAATGCAAACCAGTATTCTTTTTGTCTGTCTATCATATTCCTTGTTATGTTAAGCTATCACGACATCCATAACCCGCTCGTAGGCATTCGGATGTTCTTCGATGAAAGAGATGTTTTGGCAGACATAGCCTGCAAAAGTTTTTGCATCCGTGTATTCCGGACATTTTACCTGTTCCTGTGAATCGAAGCGGTCGATGGAGAACATACATTGTGAACAAGATTGTGTCCGGTAGCACGTTTGGCATTGGCTACGCAACTTATCCAAGCAACGATTGTAATATTCCGTTATTTCCTCAAAAGAGAGATTAACGGGCAGACAGGATTCAACACATCCCATTCCGTATTGCTGTCCGATACGTTCGCAAGGAAGTATCTTTCCATTGACCGTAACAAACATCTTGCGCGAAAAGGGTTTGCAAGTACCTGTAGGGATAAAATTCCTTGGACTCATAGTAGTAAATAAGTTGTTGTAAGTACGGAAAACATTCTGATTATATTGCATTAAGAACATTCCTAACATATTGTATTCACCTGTATTCATGAACATCTCGTCTAAAATCAGTTCATAATTTTTGCTTTGATAAAGGCTCTCTGTAGCATTCTTATACATCTTCTCGAACTCTTCCTTCTTGTCCTCACGTATTCCAACATCATTTAGTGGTGAGATACGAGGAGCTTTGCCATAACGTTCTTTGATGAAGGTAAAGATTTCATCGACAGAATTCCGATTGTGGAGAACTGCATTGAAACTTACATACTTATTGAAATATTCCGGATGTTTTTCTTTCAATGCATCTACATTTGCAATGTTTCGTTTGAAAGAATTTTTCCCATCTGCAGTTACTCGATAGCTATTGTTCCATTCGTTGCCGTCCAGGCTGATGAGTAGATGTACTTTCTTTTCTGCCAGATAGTCCATATGGTGGTTCAGCAGCATCGCATTGGTCGTCATAGAAAAGCATACGCTTCGGTGGGGGATATGGCAATTTTCTACATAGCTGATGATTTCCTTTATCAGCTTCATGTTCAGTAAAGGTTCGCCACCATAGAAACCAAAATAGATTTCACGATTGGTAAATTCCTGAACAGAACTGTTCCAGATGTCGATGAGATAATCAATGATTTTCTTGGCTTCCTCAAATTTCATCATGCGGGTAGTCCGTTGGTCATAATCATCGTAAAGTTCCCTGTACCCACAATACTTGCATTGCAGATTGCAAGCATCCGTTACTTCAAAAACCAATTGATTCAAGTTGGCAAGGCTGTTCCTGACCATAGAAGGTGTAATCACTCCATCGTATTGGTGTTCAATTCCATCCAACAGACCATATTCCTCGAAATACTTTGCTTTACGGATATAATAATCATCCGCATCTTGTAATTCATCGTTCCCATAAAAGGCAGAGACCAACTTGGGATGAGTCAGATATAGCAGTTTCTTATCCTTATTAATGGTATAAATATTCCCCCTTGGAGTTATACAACCGATACTTTGCTTCATACTGAATGCCGTTATTTCTTTAATTTGTAAATCACTAGAATCGGGTTATCATCTTCCTTTCTTTTGTCCAACATCTTCAAGAGTTGCTGACGCTTTTCGGGGAATTTCACGTTCTCAGCCTTTTCGAGTGCTTCGCGTACACGGTCGATGTTATTGGGATTGATTTCAAAAAGAATGCTTCCAGATTTGTCCTCAAATGTTTCAACAGGTCCGAAATAAATTCCACAACCATCTACATCATTCTTGGGACCATATGCAAAAAGATGGAAAAAGCGACCGCTGAAAGGATTTTCTTCTTGAATATCCAACTGTCGGGTTTCCTTATTGAAACGGGCAAAATATGCCTTTTGATTCTGATTCCAATATATATAGAGATACTTGGATGTTTCCATAAAATTATGAAATTTGATACGTTCCAAATGTTTCTTTTGGGTTTTTCCAACAACAGTCCAGCGGTTTTCACCCAAATTAAATCGATATCGAGGGATGACCCCATCTTCATCAGCTGCATATACAGTTGCATCCACTTCGTTGTAGTAGTTTAGTTGACCATTGTAATACCATCTTTTGGGATCCCAATCAAGTGAAATAGACGGAAGACCTTCTCCTACCAATGTGTCGCATTTGGTGAATAAAGTATTTCCCTCCATATCCATAATAGCAGCAGCTATGAACTGATTGGGAGTACCTTCTTTATAGTTGTTATCATCTGTCATATAATTTTGTCCAGGATGACGAATGATGTATTTGTTCTGAATAACGGTAATACGCTCTCCTGAACCTATTCCTATGGGAACAGTCCGTATATATTGCCCATTATTGTCATAAACATACACTTTTTGTGAGATATTCGAAGGGACATATATGAAATCTTTTTCCGCATAAACAGATGAAGGATGCGACATATCTTCCGGTCCTTGACCAACTTGTCCTATCCGTCTGATAAACTTACCTGTGGTTCTGTCAAATCTAAACAACTCTTCAACCGAGTAATTTTTATTCAAGACATATACATCTTTACCTGTCAATGCATATCTGGTTTTGGGATAGCATTCCAGGAGACTGTTATCCGTTGTTTCCAACTGCACATACTCCACATCTTCCACAATGTCGCTCAAGAGCAAGTTGTCGCAAGTGCTTCCGGTGAAGTCTTTCGATAAATCAATTTCGTGGAATTCAATCACTTCTGATTCTGCATCAACACTTTTTTTCGATTCACTTTTACAAGCGGACATAAAAGCCAAGAAGACCATCAAACAAAAAGTATAATATTTTTCCATATTAACGATATAAAAATTACAATATTCATTTCAATTAGATGCAGGAGTAAGATACATTGAAAACATCAAACTTTTCTAATGTTTCTTACTCCTATCCATAAGGGTCAATCCCAGATTTCCTTATTAAAGGTTGCACCATATTCCATCCAGCATGAACCTTCACCACCTATAGTTATATAACCATCCTTCAAGTTAGCCGCAGCATTAGGATTGTTCCCGTCTTTACAGACGCAAACTTTTTCATCGTCATCACCACCTCCACGCAAGAGATTCATTTCACGTTCTTTCAATTCTTCATCAGCATAGTGATTAAGCTTGATTTTCTTCAATGTTTTCATAATTCTTTGTTTTTTAAAGTTGAAAATTAAAATAGCAGATTATTCAATCGTAAACATTCCACTCAAATATGTTCCATTCGGAGTCACAATAGTTAAAGTATAGGTACCAGCAGTGCAATCACTTAGACTGATACATTCGATACCACCTTCTTCCAATGAAAGAACTTGGCTGAACAAAACACCATGGATGCCAGAAACAGTAATGGTAACATCAGTCATCGCTCGAGTACTTATAAGGTTCAATTCAACATCGTTCTCAAAGGCTTCCAAAGGGAAGATGAGGGAACGTTCGTTGTCGGACTCAAGTCTTCCGACCAAATCAATTTGGGTAGGTTCCTTCTTTTTCGGCTCGTCTGCGCCCCAGCTTGGAAGGCAGAGAAATGCTAATAGCAAAAATAAAATGTTCTTCATTGTAGTATAATTTAAATTTCTACAGCAAATTTCTGCATTTTAATTAGGCAGACCAAACAACCGAATAAAATAGTGGCGGATTAAAAAAACGGCCCTACAAGGTTTTGTAGAGCCGTTTTAGGTGAATATAATATCGTAAAAACGGATTTTTGAACGTTTCTTGTTAGACTTTATTAACAATAAGGGGACTACATTCGTTTTTTCAAATGATTGATTCTATCTTCCAACGACATTGTGTCGCAAGATGCCGCCTGCATTTCTTTGTTGATTTTACGGATGTAGCGTTTGACAGAATCGGTACTAATGGCAAGAATTTTGGCCATTTCATCGGCTGTTAGCTGCAATGCCAACATGTAGCAGATGTCTAAATCACGGTCCTTCAACAAGGGATATTGTTTGCTTAAACGAGCGGAAAAGCCATAAAACAAACGGTTCAAGAATTCCGCCAGATGAGCCCGTTCCGTTGCCGGATGATACAAGCCTTGTGTCAAGATGGAATGATAGATACTTGATGCTTTTTCAGGATTCGCCGTATCGGTTCCATGCAAATGTTCTTTTACGGCATCCATTCTTTGGATGCTTTCTTTTAGTCGCCTGATTTTGTTTTGATAGTCCTTAATAGTTTTGTTCAATGATTCTGTATGGTCGTTCTGTAACCGTTGCTCGTCCTCCAAAAAGAGCAAGGAAGCTTGTAAAGCTGCCAATTCTTTTTTCTTCTTCCGATAATATAAAGGAAATGATAGGGTCAATAGTATGAAAAAGGCCATAAAACCGGATACCGACAGTAGCCAGTTATTGTATAATCGGGTATTCTCCTTTTCCAACGATACTTTGTCATACTGATATTGAAGTTCGCTCAGTTCGGCTTGATACAAATATTTGTAAGCGGAATCGGCAGCAGCCGTGTATTGCCCGAACAAAGTATGCAGGGAGGTGGAGGATTGCTGTAACAATCCGTTCAATAGATTCTTATAAGCATTGGCACGTATCGTTATATCAGGATACAAAGCTAAACTGGCATACAGGCTGTCTGCCTTGTCCTGGCGATTGTTGTATTGGTAGATATCAGCCAACGACAACCATATCTTGGGTGAAGCTTTGTCAGATGCCAATTGCAGGGCATAGGTCAGGTATTGCTCTGCTTTTGCATAATCTTCTTCATACATATAATACACACCGATGTTCTGGTGGATTTTGCTTCTCAAGGCTGAATCGGTCAAAGTGGACTCTATTTGTCGCAACTGTTCCGTATATGCAGCCACACTGTCCTTTTCGGCTACCAAATAATGAATGCGGAACAAATTTAAATAATTACTTGCCAAAGAATGATTGTTCCCGTTCTTCTTGTTGATGGCTATGGCCTGCCTGTAATATTGCTTAGCCTCCTCATAGTTACCACTTGATTGATTCAGAAATCCGAGGCGACTATAGATACGGGATGCAACATCAAGATTTTTCATTTCCCTAACCTGCCGTTCGGCATCTTTGTACGCTTGCACGGCTGCGGACTTATTGACTTCACATTCTTCCAAAATGCTTCCCAATGTGTAATAAGCCATACCCTTCTTGTCTATTTCGTTCTTATCCTTATAATATTGCACGGCAATTTGAATGAGCGAATCGGAAGAAGCAGGAATATAACATCGGTATCGAGCCAACGAAAGCAACAACGCATAGTCCGCCTGCTCCTTTCCTTGTAACCGTTCGGGATGGGGGATGGATTCCAGCAGCCGAAGGGCAGAGTCGGGGGATTCGTATATCAAGGTTTCCGCCTCCTCTAATATAGAAACCCTGTCTTTTCCGCCTTGGCATCCGGTGATAAAGCATATCGCCAGCAGAATCAGTTGCAAAAAATGTAGGAATGTACGCTTCATCGTTCCATCACTTTAAAGTCACTGATAGTTCCTGTTTCGGAAGAGAATACCGTACCCACCTTGAAGAGCTTGCGGCTGTCCGCTTCGTAAGGACGGGCATAGCCTTTCTCTTCAATCTGTGACAAGGCTTCGTCCGCCGTGCCGTCCAGCTTGAACTCGAAGATGTAGATGTAGTTCGGGGTCTCGACGATGCAATCCACCCGTCCTTCACTTTGCTGCTTTTCGGTATAGACCGTATAGACGCTCACCATACGCATCAGCAGATAGAAGGTGTAGTGGAAGTAACGTTCGCGCTCGCGTTCGGTCTCCTTGCGGCGCATAGTGTATGGAATGTCCGCCAGGAAGGATGTGAGGAGTTTGTGTAACAACTCCAGGTCACCGGTCTTCAATGCACCTACAATATCGCGTGCCCAACTTCCGGAATCCTTTTCGGGTTGCAGATAGTTGTTGGCAACCAAAGTCACGAATCCCTTCTTTACCTCGTTGTTCGGGAAGTCAAGCAAGAAAGTGCCCATCTCCAAATCGCAGTCCTTGACGGTGAGATAACCGCTTTGGTAAATCATCGGCAGCGGTTTTTCCACATCCGCCTTATAATCGATGAACTGGCTGGGGTCATAGTATTTCCCCGTAAGCTCATTCAGGTTTTCGCAGGTATGATTCAACAACCGGATAAGATAGGTCGGTGTACCAGTCTTGAACCAATAATCCGCGATGTAACACGATTTACAGGCATTCAGAATGCTGAACGGATTGTAGATGTCGGTCAGTTCATCACTGAAATGATAACCGTCGTAATGTCTTTTCAACCTTTCTTTCATTTCACCGACGGTAGTCTTGTAACGTTCCGCCAGTCTATAGATAGGTTCTGCGAAATAATGATACAGTTCATCTTCGGTGATTCCGCAAAGAGATTCAAAATCGCGGCTCATACTGATGTCTTCGGGCTGGTTGAATCCGCTAAAGACACTCACTTGCGAGAACTTCGTCACTCCCGTCAACAGCACGAACTGCAAATCGGCATCAGCAGCCTTAAATACGGAATAGAATCCTTTCAGAATGTTGCGGTGGTGTTCTTCCAACAAATGCTTTTCGCCATCAACAACGGTGGAGAAACCTGTGTCCAAAACATCCAGCAAAGGCTTGTCGTATTCATCGATGAGGACGACGGCACGCTTGCCTGTCTTTTGATGAGCGGCTTTCAAGATATCCTTGAAGCGGCTTCCAGTGTCCCGGCTATTGGGGTTTCTTCCGTAAAGGTCTTCCTGGTCGGACAGGAACTTCTCGATGACTTCCTCCAAGGTATATGGCTTGGTAAAATTGGAACCGTTGAAATCAATGTGAAACACCGGATACTCTGCCCATTCTTTTTCCAATTCATCAATGGCAAGTCCCTTGAACAGTTCCTTCCGGCCTTGGAAATAGGCTTCGAGAGTCGAAACAAGCAGGCTCTTACCGAACCGGCGAGGGCGGCTCAAAAAATAGATTTTTCCTTCCGTAACCAAACGGTAGATAAGTGCAGTCTTATCCACATATACGTAATTTCCATTAATAATGCTCTCAAAATCCTGTATGCCG
>JAFQBF010000148.1 GCA_017416735.1 Bacteroidaceae bacterium
ACACTGGAATATATACAACGCATCAGGGTACAATACGGGTTGTCCCTTTAACACATTATATACATATATACAGAATGAGCGTTGCTATTGTCTCTATCCCCTTGTTAGAAATTGGCGATTTCAGTGTTAGGATAAAGCAAAAAACGCTTTCTTATGTCCAACCATTTCTCCGGCCGGACGATGCAAAGATACGTTTTCTTTTTGACAATGCAACGCTCTATGATGAATATTATTTCTTCAAAGGTAAATAATTTATTGAAACCAAGTATGAAAAGTTATTCATATCTCAAAAAAAACTTCATTATTTCCTCGTCCAAATCCTAAAACGTCTTCATCCATTCATTAATCCGTGTCACGGATTAAGCGATTCGTGACACGGTTTGGCTGATTTGTGACACGGATTGAGTAAACCGTGTCGCAAATCAATGAACACGTCAGCTTCTTTCTGTCTTTATGTACTGGCTCAAAAATATATCTGAACCTTGTTAAAGCACAAAAAGTGCCGATAGTGGTGCGGAATCTCACTTTTTTATTGAGATTCCGCACCACTATCGGCACTTTTTACAAGAATAATACTAACTTTGCATCCAGAAAACCCTTATAATACCAATACAGATGGCATACAATCATAGCATTATCGGAAGACATTACGAGCAAGATATACTCCAAGCTTGCGTAAACAGTCCACGCGCTGAATTTATCGCAGTCTATGGACGTAGGCGTATAGGCAAGACTTATCTCGTAAAGCATTTCTTTGATGAGAAATTCGACTTTTACACAACGGGTATATACAAAGTATCAAGAGTAGAACAGTTAAGACAATGGCAGGCACAACTATATAAATACAGCGGTATCAAAAGAAGTCGTCCCAAAGACTGGTTTGAAGCCTTTGCGCAACTACAAGAATATTTGGAGACCAAGAAAGAACAGAAATATTTGACAGTCTTTATCGACGAACTTCCATGGATGGATACTCCAAAATCCGGATTTATCCGCGCATTGGAAGTGTTTTGGAACAGTTGGGCTGCCGATTGCAAGAACTTGAAACTTGTGGTATGTGGTAGTGCTACTACATGGATGACCAACAAGCTATTGGGCGACAAAGGAGGTCTTCACAACCGTGTTACACGCCCCATCCGCTTGGCACCATTCTCCTTGAATGAAACGGAAGAATATCTAAAAAGCCTCAACATCGAATGGGAACGCTCCGAAATACTTGATGCCTATATGATATTAGGTGGAACACCATTCTATCTGTCTCTACTCCGCCCAGAACTCAGCCTTTACCAAAACATCGATGATTTGTTCTTCGGGATGAATGCAACATTGAACGCTGAATACAACTTTCTATTCACTTCATTGTTTAACGATGCCACTCTTTATCGGAGAGTAGTGGAAACATTGGCTTCCAAGCTTAAAGGAATGACACGCGAAGAATTGATTCAGACACTAAAATTAACAGACAACGGATTAATGACGGAGGTGTTGGAAAATCTGAAAAAATGTGATTTCCTGCGCTGTTACCAACCATTCGGGAAAAAAGGGAAGGGCATGATTTTTCAACTTTCAGACATGTACACCCTATTCTATCTCAGATTTGTGAAAAATTATCACGGACTGAACGAAGAAGCGTGGTCAAAGATGGAAGAAAGTCGCCGCAATGCCTGGGCAGGTTATGCTTTCGAACAAGTTTGTATTCATCATATCAAACAAATAAAACAAGCATTAGGCATCAGCGGTATAGCAAGTGACGTATGCTCATGGAATTATAAAGACGAGCAGCAAGGAGCACAAATAGATCTTATTATCGACAGAAGCGACAAATCCATTGACCTTTGCGAAATAAAATACAGTGAGAAAGCCTACGAGCTGAAAAAGGATTATGTAGAATGGATGCGTGAAAGACGAGAACTATTCAAAGAGAAGACAGGCACCCGCAAATCAGTCCGTTTAACGATGATTACATCCAGCGGAATAAAACCTGGCAAATATTCTTCTGCCATACAAGGGAAAGTTACGTTGGATGATTTATTCCATGAATAAATCATCCAAAAAGTGCCGATAGTGGTGCGGAGTCTCAATAAAAAAGCGAGATTCCGCACCACTATCGGCACTTTTTCTAAAGATAAGACTCAGATTCAACCCAAACAAACGCTGAAGGCAAAACGACATCTGCCTTCAGCGTTAATTCATTATCATCCAACAAGTTTGAAGGCTGAAAGCAACATTCAGCCTTTTACTTTGGTAGTTATTCCTTCACCGGTGCATTGGCCAATGTAGCCACGAGGAAGTCATAGAACTTCTGTACGGTAGGAATCAAGCAACGTTCGTCCGGTGAGTGAGGAGAACGGAGTGTAGGACCGAATGAAATCATATCCAAGCCTGGCATTACGGCACCGATGATACCACATTCCAAACCTGCGTGAATCACCTTCACGGCCGGTTCTACGCCGAACTGAGCCTGATAAGATTCCTTCATCGCCTTCAGGATAGGAGAATCCACGTTCGGTTCCCAACCTGAATAGCCACCCGAACGAACCACTTCCATACCTGCCATTGAGAAACAGCATTCGAGGCTGGTGTTCAAGTAATCCTTCATCGAATCACGAGAGCTGCGAGTCAAGATCTTGATGTCAGCCTTTCCGCCACCAATCTTGATGATGGCCAAGTTGTTCGATGTTTCTACGGTGTCAGGGATGGTAGGAATCATACGGAGCACACCGTTGTGGCAAGCGTAGATGGCATCTACCAAGTTGTCACGGATTTCAGCCGGCACCATATACTTCGGCAATTCCACGCGTTCGGCCTTGAACGTAATCGGAGTTTCGTGTACGTGATATTCTTCGTTCCACAAAGCTTCGCATTCCTGAACGTATGCCAATACGTCTTCTTCTTCCGAAGCAGGGATAGTGATGACTACCTCACATTCGCGTGGGATGGCATTGCGCATGTTGCCACCATTCCAAGATACAAGACATGCTTCATCGCAAGCAATCACTTCGCTCACGAAACGAGCCATCAACTTGTTGGCATTGGCACGGCCTTCGTTGATTTCCAAACCAGAGTGACCACCACGGAGACCCTTCAAAGTTACCTTCAAAGCGATGTCTTCCGGATCGGTTTCCACTTCCTTGTATTCCAATGTTGCACTGAGGTCTTCACCACCGGCACAACCGATGTAGAGTTCGCCTTCGTCTTCCGAGTCGAGGTTCAACAAGATGTCACCGTTTACAGTACCCGGCTTCAAACCGAATGCACCATACATACCGGTTTCTTCATCCGAAGTAATCAAAGCTTCCAACGGACCGTGTACCAATGAGTTGTCTTCGAATACCGCCATAATAGCAGCTACCCCCATACCATTGTCGGCACCCAGCGTAGTACCCTTTGCCTTCAGCCATTCGCCATCCACGTATGTCTGGATAGGGTCATTCTCGAAATCGTGTACGGTGTCATTGTTCTTCTGAGGCACCATATCCATATGAGCCTGAAGGATGATGGTCTTACGGTTTTCCATACCCGGAGTAGCAGGCTTGCGATAGATGATGTTGCCCACTTCATCCATAAATGTTTCTACGCCAATACTCTTCCCGAAGTCCAGCAAGAATGCCTGAACCTTTTCCAGATGACCGGAAGGACGAGGTATTTGAGTCAACGAATGAAAATGCTTCCACACATTCTGCGGAGCAAGAGAAAGGATTGTGTCCATAGTTATTTTAATTTATTAGTGAACGGCAAAGCCGATAATCCATATATTCCCAACAAAATTAATAAAAAGGTTTGGATTCCGTGCACTAAAAGTGCAAAAATTCCTGCATCTTCTTTTCCGACACCATAAAGCATCATCATCGTCATCACCGCAAAGTGCCACGGACCTGCCCCGTTGGGGGTGGGAACAATCACTGCCAAGGTGCCTACCACGAACATCACCAAACCTGCCGAAAGTCCCAAATGAGCGGAAAAACCGAAAGCATAGAATGCCAGATAGAACTCCAGGAAGTAACATACCCAGATGCCGAGGGTATATATTATATATAAAGGTATATGGCGGATGTCCTTCAACGCCACGATGCCTTGCCAAACATTTTGCAGGATGCCTTTCAGCTTGGCAAAGAGGGCCACGTTACGTATCAGGAAGAAAGCCAATACCAGAATCGCCAACGCGCATAATATAATAAGGTAGAAATGGCCGGAAGTCAGCACCTCGGCATAACGGCCTACATCGGTGCCCGTCTCCGCAAAAAAAGTGGCGAACACCGGCATCTGCGAAAGAAGCACCAAACCCGTAATCAGCCCTACGCACAAGGTATCAATCATACGTTCGGAAACCACCGTCCCCAAGGACTTGGAGAAAGACACGCCATCGTACTTGGAAAGGACACCGCAACGGGTTATCTCGCCTACACGAGGTATCACAAGATTCGATGCATACGATATGAATATGGCATACACGCAATTCGCCGTCTTGGGATATTCATTCAAGGGCTCCAACGCCAGCCTCCACCGCCAACCCCGAAACAAGTTGGCAAATACGCCGAACACCAGGGATACGGCTATCCACCCATAATCCATACCGCCGGCCAGCACCTCGCCTACCCGGCTGAAATTGAAGTCGCGATATACCCAAAACAGGATGAAAGCTCCCAACAGAAGCGGGAAAACCACCTGCAAAGCCTTCTTGAATATTTTTTTTCTTTCAGTTCCTTCCAAAATCTACGTTTTTTTAAATTACATTGATTATCTTTGCGTGTTGCAAAGATAGCATCTTAATAAATAAACAAAACATTCATTAAAGAAAAAAAGATTAAAATGGGACTCGTTAAACCTAAAAAATTCTTGGGACAGCACTTTTTAAGGGATTTAGGCATCGCAAACGACATTGCCGACACGGTGGACGCGTGTCCCGAACTGCCTGTTCTGGAAGTAGGCCCGGGTATGGGCGTACTCACCCAGTTCCTGATGAAGAAGAACCGCGAAGTGAAAGTCGTGGAGCTGGACTTCGAATCGGTAGCTTATCTGAAAGAAAACTTCGCCGCCCTCGAAGGACACATCATCGAAGACGACTTCCTCAAGCTGAAACTGGAAAACATTTTCGACGGAAAGCCGTTTGTACTGACAGGCAACTACCCTTATAACATATCGAGCCAGATTTTTTTCAAGATGCTGGATTACAAAGACCTGATTCCGTGCTGCACAGGAATGATACAGAAAGAAGTGGCCGAACGCATCGCCGCCGGCCCCGGAAGCAAGACGTACGGCATCCTGAGCGTATTGATTCAGGCCTGGTACAAGGTGGAATACCTCTTTACGGTGCACGAGCACGTGTTCAACCCGCCCCCCAAGGTGAAAAGCGCCGTGATACGGATGACCCGCAACGAAACCACCGATTTGGGATGCGACGAGAAGCTGTTTAAACAAATCGTGAAGACGACTTTCAACCAACGCCGAAAGACTTTACGGAACTCGATTGCAAGCATCCTGGACAAGAGTCACCCGCTGAGCGCCGACCCGATATTCAACAAGCGTCCCGAACAGCTGTCCGTACAGGAGTTCGTGGAACTGACCAACCGGGTAGAAGCGGCATTGAAAAAAGAAGAACAAGAGTAAAAGACAAGGGAAGGTTGAAAAACGCCTTTTAAACATTAACGTGTAGGATGAAAGAATTTGAAGAACTGGATATTGACCAAATCAGGGAGCTGATAGAGCAAAAAGACGCACAAGGCATCAAGGACCTGCTCGCCGACCTGCACCCTGCCGACATAGCAGAACTTTGCGATGAGCTGGACGTGGAAGAAGCCCGCTTCATCTATCTGCAGCTGGACAACGAAACGGCAGCCGAAGTGTTGACCGAAATGGACGAAGATGCCCGTAAGGACTTCCTCGACATCCTCCCGTCCGAAACCATCGCCAAGCGTTTTGTGGATTATATGGAAACGGACGATGCCGTTGACATCATCCGTGAGATGGACGAAGACAAGCAGGAAGAAATCCTCTCGCACATCGAGGACATCGAACAGGCAGGCGACATCGTGGACCTCTTGAAGTACGACGAAGACACCGCCGGCGGTTTGATGGGTACGGAAATGGTCATCGTGAAGGAGAACTGGAGTATGCCCGAATGTCTTCGCGAAATGCGTATCCAAGCCGAAGAAATGGACGAAATCTACTACGTGTATGTAGTGGACGACGAAGAACGTCTGCGTGGCGTGTTCCCGTTAAAGCGGATGATTACCAGCCCTTCCGTCTCGAAAGTAAAGCACGTGATGCGCAAGGAACCCATCTCCGTCCACGTCGATACACCAGTGGATGAAGTCATCCAAACCATCGAAAAGTATAACTTGGTGGCCGTACCGGTGGTAGATAGCATCGGACGATTGGTAGGACGAATCACCGTCGATGACGTGATGGACGAAGTTCGTGAACAAGCCGAACGCGATTACCAGTTGGCTTCCGGTCTCTCGCAAGACGTAGAAACGGACGACAACGTATTCCGCCAGACAACTGCCCGTCTGCCCTGGTTGCTCATCGGTATGCTGGGCGGTATCGGTAACTCGATGATTCTCGGCAATTTTGACACGACCTTCGCCGCACATCCCGAAATGGCACTTTACATCCCGCTCATCGGAGGTACAGGGGGTAACGTCGGAACCCAATCGTCGGCACTCGTCGTGCAAGGCCTCGCCAACAGTTCCTTGGACGCCAGCAACACCTGGAAACAGATACTGAAAGAATCGGTAGTGGCACTTATCAATGCGACCATCATTTCAATGCTGGTGTATATCTACAACTTTGTCCGCTTCGGCGCCGAAGCTACGGTATCCTACTCAGTATCACTCAGTTTGTTTGCCGTCGTGATGTTCGCCTCCATCTTCGGCACCCTGGTTCCGATGACATTGGAGAAGCTGAAAATAGACCCGGCAATCGCCACAGGTCCGTTTATCTCCATCACGAACGACATCATAGGTATGATGCTCTATATGGGTATAACCGTATTACTTTCTTAAAAAACAAATGGTTGAATGATAAAAAAACATCCCAAAAGTTATGAAATATTAAAATAAATCATTTATTTTGTAACTTGTATCTTTATACATTTGATAGTTGACTTTTAAACTCTATACGATGGACTCAATTGAAAACCGCCCCTTAACTGACACCGCCACACAAGAAGCGGTCGAAGTAGCAACAGCAACAGAAGTTGCTGCCAACTCTATTTTATCGAAAGAAGACGTGATTGCCCGTTTACAGGAAATCAACCTGCAAGAAGAGCCTGCAGACAAAGCCGAACTCGACACTTTGAAGCAAACCTTCTATCGCCTACGCAACGCAGAGGTAGAAGCCGCCCGCAAAGCATTCGAAGAAGAAAAAGGAGACACGGAAGGATTCGTAACGCCCAAAGATGACCTTGAAACCCAATTCAAGGACATCATGAACTCCATCAAAGAGAAAAGGAATGCCCTCAAAGCAGAAGAGGAACAGGAAAAAGAAGCCAACTTAGAAAAGAAATTGGCCATTATCGAACGGATGAAGGTTCTGGCCGACTCACCTGAAGACGCCAATAAAGCATATACCGAATTCAAGGCTTTACAAACCGAATGGAACGAAATCAAGAACATTCCATCAAACAAAGTCAACGAGCTCTGGAAAAGCTACCAGCTTTACAGCGAAAAAATCTACGATTTAATAAAGCTGAACAACGAATTCCGCGAATACGATTTCAAGAAAAACCTTGAAATCAAACTTCACTTGTGCGAAGCCGCCGAAAAATTAGCAACCGAAGAGGATGTAATTTCAGCTTTCCACCAATTGCAAAAGCTCCATCAAGAGTTCCGCGAAACAGGTCCGGTCGCCAAGGAACAACGGGAAGAAATCTGGAACCGCTTCAAGACTGCCTCAACCAGTGTCAACAGACGCCACCAACAGCATTTTGAAGAAATCAAAGAAAGAGAGCAACGGAATCTGGATGAAAAAACCGTTATCTGCGAAATCGTAGAAACTATGGAGTACGACAAGATGCGCACTTTCCAGGATTGGCACGACAAGACAGAAGAAGTCCTTGCCCTGCAAGCCAAATGGAAAACCATCGGTTTCGCCCCCCAAAAGATGAACACCAAGATTTTTGAACGTTTCCGTACCGCATGCGACGATTTCTTCAAGCGCAAGGCAGAGCATTTCAAGGCCTTGAAAGGAAATATGAACGAAAACCTGGAAAAGAAGAAGCAAATGTGCGAACGCGCCGAAGCCTTGAAAGACAGCACCGATTGGAAAGCTACTGCCGAAATTCTGACCAAGCTACAAAAGGAATGGAAAGAAGTAGGTCCTGTTGCAAAAAAATATTCAGAGCCAATCTGGAAACGCTTCGTGACCGCCTGTGATTACTTCTTTGAACAAAAGAACAAGGCCGAAGCTTCAAGCAAAAATATAGAACAAGAAAACTTGGAAAAGAAAAAAGCCATCATCGAGAAGCTGAATGCCATCAACGCCGGAGATAAAGTGACCGACGGAAACGAAATTCGCGAATTGATGAAGGTATGGAATAGCATAGGCCATGTACCTTTCAAGGACAAGGACAAAATCTACAAACAATATCGCACCGTGGTAGATGCCTTGTTTGAGAAGCTGAACCTCTCTGCCTCCAAGAAAAAGCTGAGCAACTTCAAGTCAAGCCTCAGCAAGGGCAACAATCTGTATCGCGAACGCGAAAAGTTAATGCGTTCGTACGAAAACTTGAAAAACGAAATCAAGACCTATGAAAACAACATCGGATTCTTGACCAGCTCATCCAAGAAGGGCAACAGCTTGGTCGTTGAAATGAGCAGAAAGATAGAAAAGCTGAAAGCCGATTTGGAACTTATCACAAAGAAAGTTGCCGTAATCGACGAGTCAATGAAAGAATAACAAACGAAAGGGGCTTCTCGCCCCTTTTTCTTTTTTCAATTCGCCTTCGCAAAAATCCAATTCGCCTTCACGAAATCATCATTCGCCATCGCCAACGTATCAATAAAAAAAATCGCAGTAGAAAACTCTACTGCGACTAATCTTAACCCAAAGCCTGTTGGACTACCAGGACTCGAACCTGGAAAAACAGGACCAGAATCTGTTGTGTTACCATTACACCATAGTCCAAACTTTCAACAGAACCACCCGTTCCGTTTTTGACGATGCAAAGATACTGCTTTTATTTTACACTCCAAACTTTTTCCGCATTTTTTTCATAAAAAAATATGCTATTCCTGTCCGTCGAGCTAAAAAGCATAAAAAACCACACAGATTTCGTCCTCATTTTTTCATCGAACCAATAAAAAAAGTATCTTTGCATTTTGTTTATTACCTAAAAAGAAAATGAACCAGACAAAAAAGTTAGTAACCCAAATAATAGAAGGTATCCAAGAAAAAAAAGGCCATAATATCGTAGTTGCCGATTTGACCGAGATAGAAGATACCATCTGCAACTATTTCGTCATCTGCCAAGGGAACTCCCCAAGCCAAGTTTCGGTCATTGCCGATTCTGTATGGGACTTTGCCCACCAAGGAGCCGGCGAAAAACCAACCGCCATCGACGGAGTCCAGAACGCCCAGTGGATAGCAATGGATTATAGCGATGTGTTGGTACATATCTTCTTGCCGGAAACCAGAACATTCTACAATCTGGAAAACCTATGGGCAGATGCCAAGCTTACCCATATTCCCAACATCGATTAACTAAACTATATACCTTATATTAAATATGAGCGAAAAGAACAATAACCCTAAAATGAATATGCCACGCTTCAACTTAAGCTGGCTATATATGTTCATAGCCATAACCATTGCCTACCTCTATTTTACCAGTGAGGACAACACAGGCATTGACCGTCAACTGACCTACACAGAATTCAAGGAAATGGTGAACAAAGGATACGCCAACAAAATCATAGCCTACAACGACAACACCGTAGATATGTTCATCAAACCCGAACATGTCAAGGAAGTATTCAAGGACGACTATAAGAAAGTAGGCAGAAACCCTTCCATGCACGTGGAAGTAGGCTCCATAGAGGCCTTGGACAAGTTCCTCGAAAAGGCACAGGAAGAAGGGCAATTCACCGGTGAAATAAGCTACGAGAAAAAGTCTGATATGTTCGGTGCATTCTTCTGGAACATTGCCCCACTCTTTTTCATCGTGGCTATCTGGATATTCATCATGCGCCGAATGAGCGGTGGAGGCCCCGGAGGAATGAACCCTTTCTCCGTAGGCAAGAGCAAGGCACAAGTCTATGAAAAGGGAGACAATGCCAACCGCATCACGTTCAAGGATGTAGCCGGACAAGAAGGCGCCAAGCAGGAAGTACAAGAAATTGTGGACTTCCTGAAACAACCGCAGAAGTACACCGAATTAGGAGGTAAAATCCCCAAGGGAGCTTTGCTGGTAGGCCCTCCGGGAACCGGTAAGACCTTGTTGGCGAAAGCCGTAGCCGGAGAAGCCGATGTTCCGTTCTTCTCGATGTCAGGTTCCGACTTCGTGGAAATGTTTGTGGGGGTAGGCGCATCCCGTGTGCGCGACTTGTTCCGCCAAGCCAAGGAAAAAGCTCCTTGCATTATCTTCATCGACGAAATTGATGCCGTAGGTCGTGCCCGTAGCAAAAGCCCAAGCATGGGAGGCAACGATGAACGCGAAAGCACCTTGAACCAATTATTGACCGAAATGGACGGATTTGGCACCAACAGCGGTGTCATCATCCTGGCAGCAACCAACCGTGCGGACATTCTGGACAAGGCTCTTCTCCGCGCCGGACGTTTCGACCGACAAATCCATGTCGATTTGCCGGACTTGAACGAACGTAAAGCTGTGTTTGAAGTGCATCTGAAACCCTTGAAGCTTGACAACACGGTAGATCCAGACACCTTGGCACGCCAAACACCCGGTTTCAGCGGTGCCGACA
>JAFQBF010000124.1 GCA_017416735.1 Bacteroidaceae bacterium
AAAGTACAGACGACTGAACCGTCCACTTTCATGATTTCGGGTGCTTTTTCATAGCTTTTGGTCAGGCTCAATATGGAACTCTGCCAAAGGACGATAATTTCATCCTTGGTCATGTCTTTCTTATCTTTTCTGTATTCCATACCGATAACTATTTGCGTCCTCCAGTCTTGCGTCCTGCAAGTTCAAGGGCGAGTTCTACATCAACTATGATTTTACGACCGATCTGCGTGATGGCCTTGTCTATCTTTCCGCTTTTCTTGATACGGTTGGCGGTCGGAAGACTGCACCCGAAGATTTGGGATATGCCATGTATTCCGTACACGTACTTACGTTCCATGTCCGTTACTGTCTGCGGTCTTGCCTCTTCCTTTTGAGAAGCGTGTCGGTGGAGATACAAAAATTCCTCTCCGGTCATTTGCCACACGGGCTTTAATAAAAGTTCGTCAATTTGCATGATTTACCTAATTTTGGTTTGACTTGTAGCCCTGCGCACAGGCTGTTGTTTCGTTCGAACGATGCAAAATTAGGTACGGCTATGAGTGGTATGGAGGTGGATAGCGTAATTTTCAGTATTACGCTATCTCTCTAAATATCAACAAGTAACAAAGAGTGGTAAAATAAATTTTGAGTGGTATAAGTGGTAATATCGTAAAATCTTACGGAATATCATTTATAATCAGAATATTTTTGCCATTTCCTTGGCAAATTCCTGGTTACTGTCACTTGGGAAATCGGATACAGGATCCTTGTACTTGGACCTGTAATAGGACGTTTTAATATCCAATTGTTGGAGAATAGTCTTTTTCCATTCTTTCCGTTGTTTTTCAGAAAGACGTTCTCCCAACAAATAGATAAGGTAGCACACACGGTTTTTTTCATTGGCACTTACTTTCAGTTGCTTTTCACATGGATACAGGTTCAAATTGGCATGGAAATGGATTTCGTCCATTTCTTCGAACTGCTTTCCGTTGCAGACCTTATGGATGGAGGATGTAAGCTCTTTCGAGAAAAGGGTGACAAGACTTGGTTCTACCGTTTCTTCAGGTATTTCGACTGTTTCTTCCTGAAGCAGATATTTCCCCACCATTGAAAGGATTTCCTCGTTCAAGGTGTCAATGGAAGAAAAACGGTTGGTAATACATCTGTATGCTTCCTCCCTCGCTTTCTTCTGCAAGGCATACCAATCATCCAATTTGGCTTTCTGTTCCTTGTATTCCTTGTTGCATTGGTCATATCTACGCTGCAACAGTTCTTCTTCATCCCGGGTATGCTCTTTATAAGCCATTGCTTCCAAGGAATTGTTCACGTCCCGTAACTCATTGCTGTGTTCCCTGACAACTGCCATCTGTTCTTCAATCTGTCTGTCGAAACGGTTGGCATGGGCAAGGCATACTTCTTCCGTATTCAGGCTGTCAAAAAACATCCGGTTGGCAAGATAGAGCATACGGCTGGCTTCGACTTCCTGCTTCAGGCTTTTCAATATAACCGAAGATACGCCTTTATCACCGGAGAGTATCAGTTTAATCACGGAAGATTCAAGTTCATCCATCTCCTTGATTTCTTTGTAGAAATCGGTAATGGATTCCTGTTCGTTGAAATAAAGAACTCCACGACCAATTATCTTCTTATATAATTTGTTCAGTTCACCATATCGTGGAATGATTGACGCAATTCCTGTATCTTTCATTGGATTGTCTATTTGTTTTTATCAAGCAACAAGGTAAGTTCTTCTTCCATTTCTTCAATAGTAGGCAGAGTGGACTTCAAATCTTCCGGAACTGCCTTGCTCAACTGGTAATCGCTGACTCCTATCGGCTGGTCATAGCCTCGCAACGCATATTGAGCGACAACCTCATCCTTTCCCTTGCAAAGCAGGAGACCGATAGTCTTGTTGTCCTTTTCGCCTCTCATTTGGTCGTCCACTACATTGATGTAGAAGTTAAGTTGTCCTGCGTATTCCGGTTTGAACGGAGTCGCTTTCAGTTCAACGACTACATAGGCATGGAGTCTTATATTATATAGGATAAGGTCTGCATAGAAATCACTGTTCCCGACTTGGAAGTGTTTCTGCTTGGCTACAAAGGCAAATCCGTTTCCCATTTCCAACAGGTATTTGGTGATGTGTCCGACAAGCAGCTGTTCTATGTCACGTTCATCAGCCGCTTCTTTTGCACTAGCCATATCAAAGATATATGGGTCTTTCAACAAGTAGTTTGCCAGATCACTCTGTGGAGAAGGCAGTATGGCTGTAAAGTTGCTGACCTTACGGGCTTCTATCTGACGTTTGAACAGATTGCTTTCGATTTGCATTTTCAGGATTGTACTACTCCATCCCATTTCAACTGCCTGTTTCATGTACCAATATCTGATGCCCAAAGGAAGATTGGCATCCATCAAAACCATGTGACTAGTCCAATTGATTTTTGAAATACAAGAGTAGAGGAAAAGACGTTCAATGTCTTCCATGTCCATTTGTAAATTCTCGGATATCGCCCGGTCGATATTTTCGAATTGCGCAGTAACCTCCTGCGTAATTTGTGGAACAATGTCTTCCGGTTGAAATTGCGCAGTAACTTCTTGCGTAAATTTTAAGGAATTCAACTTTTCTGTAACAAGAAGGACATTTTCTATAGACGGTAATTTCAATGTTGAATCATAATCCTGAATGTTATGCAATGTCTCTATAGAAAATAATCTCGCAAATTGACACATATATGTCAAATTTCTAGGAGAATACCCTTTCTTCTCGGGGTATTTCATCCGTATTGCCTGTGCCAACTGGGAAATGACCTTTCCTCCCCAACCCAATCGGTTCTGATGGTATCTGATGAAAGTACCAAGTTTCCAATAATGGAACAACATTTGCGTATTGGCTGCAACAACCAGCTTCACCTGTGCATGTTCTATCTCAAAACCGATGGCATGTACAAGGGCTTCAAAATCCTTTCGTTCTATAGGAAGGTCTTTTCTGTCCATAATTCTATTCGTTAATTGACTTACAAAGATAATCAGAAAATATCATAACATATTAAATTTACTCATAGCATTTGCTTTTATATCATCAGCAACATCAATATAGGGCTTCATTGACTTATAATCACTATGACCAGTCCATTTCATTACTACTTGTACAGGAATACCCAAAGCTAGAGCATTACAAATGAATGTTTTTCGCCCTGTGTGAGTTCCTAAAAACTCATATTTTGGCATAACTTCATCGATACGTTCACTTCCTTTATAATAAGTATCTCGAATAGGCTCATTAATTTCAGCCATTTGGCCTAATTCTTTAATGTATTCATTCATCCGTTGATTACTAATTACAGGCAAAGCCTTGTCTTTCGGGAAAGGAATATCTTTATACTTTGTTAAAATAGCCCTACTATGGTTATTCAGTTCTATGATTAGGCTATCTGAAGTCTTTATTGTTGTTACCTCTATATGATTTTCCTTTATATCGCTACGCTTCAAATTATATACATCCGAATGTCTTAATCCTGTAAAACAACAGAATAGCAACACATCTCTTACCCTTTCCAAATATTGTTTACTCTCCGGTATTTGAAGTATGCGAATACGATTTATTTCTTCTGTCGTCAGAAATATTACCTTCTTGGATGCACTTTTTAGTTTGGGCATGAACTTATCAAAAGCCATATTTTGATTATACCCTTTTCGAGAAGCCCAACGTAAAAACCATTTCAAGAACTTTATTTGTTTTACTATGGAAGAATTACGCATATCCTTTTGCATACGCAAGTAATCTATATATTCATTAAAATGCTTATCCGTCCAAACATCAAAATTTGTATCCGGATCAAAATCATTTAAATGTTTCTTAGCTGTTGCAAACTTTTTCATGGTCGAATCAGACCAAGCATTTTGTATGCTACCTTCCGACACGAATTCATCATAAGCTTTCATGAATTTTATACTTGGTTCTTTTACTTTATCCTGCTCTGCACCATCTTTTACCTTAGTACTTAACATAAAAGCATCCTTTACTTGCTCAGTCGTAGGCATTACATTCTGTACTTCAAATTCCTTAAAAATGTTCTGTATTTCAGTGTACTGCTTAAGAAGGTCAGCATTTATGTCAGACGCAGATTGTTTCAATTTGTTAGTACAACCATTTTTTACCCGTTGTGCTTTCGCATCCCATTTTGCCACATCAATACGATAACCAGTTGTAAACTCAATTCGATGAGAGTCAAAAACCACACGCATACGGATTGGTACATTCTCAATAATCAAAACCCCATTCTTCTTGCGGCTTTCCAAAGCAAAAGTAATATTTCTCTTTATATTCATAACTGGGTGTACTTTTAATTCACACCCAAAATTACACCCAATTATTAAGATATGCAACGATATTAAGAGATATTTAGATTTACACCCATTTTTGTAAATCACTAATAATCTGCAATTTAATATTCTATGATATTTTATAAAAGGTTCTGTTCGACTCCCTCCAGCTCCACGAAAAAGAATCAGGTTGCTGAATCTCAGCAACCTGATTCTCTTTTTATTCAAACAATTCATCCATCACAACAATATTCTGAATTGTCTCAGCATAAACATTTTTAACTACTCCATAAGTAGTCACCATTGTCAAATGAATCGCTTTTCGGCAATTGGTTCCAATCCTGAATGCTTCAAGTTTCTGCCTCAACGACATATCATAATCCTTGCTGATAGCATATTCTGCCTTTGAGAATTTCATTTCACAAAGATTTATCACTTGGTCATTGCGGTCAATTAGCAAATCAATTTGAACTCCTGGTGTACCGGTTGCTTCATTTGCCTTTTGTGTCCAAGAATAGACATTGGTCAACACTCCGGAAATTCCCAATGCTTTTTTTATAGCAGGAACATGCTGAAGACATACCCGTTCAAATGCAAGACCTGACCAAGCATGATAGAGAGGCGAGTTCTGTGAAGTTGTCCAAAAATGCTCATCCATCAAGCTATTCTTCAGAACAAATTGGAAATAGAATAACGTATAGTTATCAATCAGCTGGTAAATGGATTCTCGGATTGTTTTTCCGATATTGTTATATTTACGGATAAAGCCACACCATTCCAATTCTTTCAACATACGGGTCAATGTTCCACTATCGGTTATTTTTGTTGAATCGATAATTTCTTTTCTCGACATGCCTACTTTCTTTTCACCAAGGGCAGTCACAATCTTTATATAGCCCTCCGGAAAACGGAAAAGCGAAGCGTACAACATATCAAATTCATCCTGAAGCTCTCCAGATTCTTGGAAAAACAATCGGTCAATGTTTTGAGCAACACTCAAACCTTTCTTCAAGAAATTCCAATAATAGGGAATGCCGCCTAATACCATATAAGCTTCAACTATCTGGTATCGGTTCATGGATATATGTTTGCTTTCGATGAAAGACTCACATTCTTTGAGTGTGAACGGATTCAATTTGATTCGTTTGGTCAGTCGATTATGTAGCCCACCATGATTATTGATGATTTTTTCGACAATCCATGATGTCGCAGAACCACAAACAATCAAAACAATGTCTTTTCTTGAAGTAGCCCAACCATTCCAGAAGTGCTCCAATGCAGAAAGGAAATCAGACTTGGGAGTATCTAACCAAGGCAATTCATCGATGAAAACGAGTTTTCTTTCGTCTGTTGAAGTATTGAGGAAACGCTTCAATTCGCTGAAAGCCTCCAACCAATTGTTCAGTTTGGGAACCTTGGTTGCTCCTTGTTCAATCAAAGAATCACGAAAATTGACAAGCTGGTTCTTCGAAGTGGTGTTAGCCATACCTGTATGCTGAAACGTAAACTTATAATTGAACGTTTCACGAATCAGGAAAGTCTTTCCAACACGCCTTCTACCATAAACAGCGATGAATTCTGAATAGTCAGAAGCAAATGCATCCAACAATTCTTTCTTTTCTTGTGCTCTTCCTATCAACATATTTCTTCCGTTTTATTGGCAAATATAGGCAAAAATATTCGGATAGCAAACTGAAAGCTGCTTTTATTTCGCGTTACAGTCTGCTATCCTTATCTTTTAAAAGACCACCAAGCAATTATTTCACCTCTCCTTTCAGTTTCAACGTATCTCCCAAATCTTCTATTTCGAAAATATGTGCCCGTTCTTGTCCGGCAGGTGAGTTAGGAGCATGAAGAACCAGACGAAGTTCTCCTTCGAAGGTCTTGAAAATCATGCCATGACCGCCGTGTTTGTCGAACAAAGGCTCTGCTTGCTGACGCCATGGGCCGAAGACTTTTCCTGTTGTAGATTCGGCAATGCCAATGGCATAGTCACCATTCTTGAAACTCGACCAAATCATCAGCAACTTTCCAGTCTTCGTACGATAAAGGAAACAACCGTCGGTCACGTATGTACGGACACCATCGGCACGGGAAGAACCGGTTGACCACCCAGCTGCCGAAGCACAAAACAAGCGAACAGGCTGACCGAGCGTACCCGACAAATCCTTCTTCAGTTCGACCAACTCCATCGTACCATCCATCATTTCTACCCACTCGTGACAATATATCATATAAGGTGTACCATCTTCCACCCACAACGTACCATCCAGACACATCTGCCCCATTGGAGTATGTGGCTGTTTGTTCTTAAAAGGCAGGAACGGACCTTCAGGCTTTTTTGCCCAAAAGATTTGCGTAGCACGATGGGTATAGGCCGGATGGCCTTTCTCTGGGGCTTTCCATACAATGTCACTATTGAGCGTGCCAAACAGATAATACTTCCCTTTATAAGCATGAACCTCTGGTGCCCAGACAGTTCCCGTCAAGAAATTGTCACGAGGCACGTCAAAGACTCGTACAGGTCCGCTCCATGTTTTCAAATCCGTACTCTTATAAGCAACCATCCCTCCGTATGTCACCCCATTTTCCTTAACAGGAGACGAGGCATACATATAATATACTCCTTCTTTCTCTACTGGCATAATGAAGGGATCACGAATATAAATGTCTTTCAATGTCAGGTTTTGTGCCGATGAAGCCAACACCACACAGAGAAGCATCCACAAAAGCATTGTTTTTTTCCACATAACTGATAAATATTAATGTTTATACATAGTATTCCAATCACACAAATTTAGTGAATAATAGCTTACCACACAATATTCTTTCCAAAAATTGGTTGATTCACATAATTATCGCTATTTTTGCCTAAACCTTTATTGACTTTTATGAAAAGAATAATTCCTCTCGTATCCATCCTTCCTTTGGCTGCCTCGCAGAACGCCCATGCCACGGAACCGGTCAAGAAACCGAATGTCATCATCATTTATGCCGACGACCTCGGTTATGGTGACTTGGAGTGTTATGGCGCCAAGAATGTAAAGACTCCGAATGTAAACCGACTGGCCAAAGAAGGCATCCGGTTTACCAATGCCCATGCCGTAGCGGCTACCAGTACTCCATCCCGATACTCACTATTGACCGGTGAATATGCCTGGCGCAAGCCTGATACGGACGTAGCAGCTGGTAATGCCGGTATGATTATCCGTCCTACCCAATACACTATGGCCGATATGTTCAAGAGTGCCGGATATGCTACCGGAGCTTTCGGCAAATGGCACCTTGGATTGGGAGACAAGACAGGCGAACAGGATTGGAACGCTCCACTCCCAGCATCACTTGGAGATTTAGGGTTTGACTATCATTATATTATGGCCGCTACGGGTGACCGTGTGCCTTGCGTCTTCATCGAAAACGGACAAGTGGCAAATTATGACCCTTCTGCCCCTATCGAAGTGAGCTACGCCCGCAACTTCGAGGGAGAACCTACTGGACGTGAGAATCCCGAACTTCTCTATAACCAGAAGTCCAGTCATGGGCACGATATGGCGATTGTCAACGGCATCGGTCGCATCGGATTCATGAAAGGGGGAGGCAAGGCTCTTTGGAAAGACGAGAACATCGCCGACTCCATCACCCATCATGCCATCGACTTCATCAAGCTGCATCAAGACGAACCTTTCTTCATGTATTTTGCCACCAACGATGTACACGTGCCCCGTTTCCCGCACGAACGTTTCAAGGGAGTGACCGGTATGGGACCTCGTGGGGATGCCATCGCCCAATTCGACTGGTGTGTAGGCGAATTGATGAAAACACTGAAAGAGTTGAAATTGGACAAGAACACCTTGATTATCCTGTCGAGCGACAACGGTGCCGTGGTGGATGACGGATATGCCGACCAAGCCGAGGAGCTGCTGAACGGTCATCAACCGTCCGGGCCTTGGAGAGGGAACAAGTATAGTGCTTTCGAAGGAGGGACAGCCATTCCTGCCATTATCCATTGGCCGAATGGAGTGAAAGGCGGAAAGACTTCGGATGTACTGATGTCACAAATCGACTGGATGGCATCTTTGGGCGAATTGATTCAAGCCAAGTTCCCGAAAGGTTCGGCCATCGATAGCCGTAACCGATTGGGAAATCTCCTGGGTACAGACGACACTCATCGTCCGTGGGTCATCGAACAAGCTGCCAACAAGACTTTGTCTCTCCGCACCATCGACTGGAAGTACATCGACCCACACGACGGACCGAAGATGATTCCTTGGGGACCGAAGATTGAAACGGGCAATCATCCTACTCCTCAGTTGTATAATATGCAGGAAGATGCCACCGAACAAAAGAATATAGCGGAAGAACATCCCGAAAAGGTATTTGAGTTCCAGACTTTGTTGAGAAAGATTCGGAATCAAAGCATAACCTTTTAAAATGTTTTATTGCCCCTTAATTAACACAGAGGCAAAATGATAACGCCTTGATGTTTTATATAAGCACCAAGGCGTTTCCTTTTTACTTTTTAATACGTTGCTTTATTGCAGATGAAGAACCCATATTTTCACCTGTACCTTCCACCTTTTTCTTACCGAATGGAACAGAAACAGTAACAGACAATTTTCGGAAATGATAATTCGTCTTTCTGTGAAAATTATAGCTGTCGGTAATTAAGTAACGTGCTCTATTCTCGTTATAAATCAAATAATCACCATTCACACGTAATGAGACACCATTCTTGAAATTCTTCCTTATTCCCAAATTCAAATGATAAGAATCATCCGACTCTTCTTGTGCAAGTTTCATGCCACTCTGATATTTTCCAGAAAACTCCACGCTCCATTTATGTCGTTTAGATAATAACAATCCCAAATCTAAAGAGGCACTAAATGAAAAATCGCTCACGTCTATTTCGTATTCGTCAAAATGGCCATAACTTCGATTAAACATTCCATCAAGCGAAGCATTCAAATACAATCGATTGTCCCAAAATGAATTATTCCAGTTAAATACACCCTGTAAAATATGGGTTTTACCAAATGTTCGTGCAGAGATACGGGTTAATCCGTTTTCCGCAGGAGTTGAAAATTCATTAAGTCCCTTACCACTCATATAATTAATAGAGAACACATAATGTTGCCTTAATATATATCGCAATGTATGTGTGAATATCTGCGAATGTTCTATATTAGGGTCATATTCTTTGTAGACTGAGGGACTAATATAATAACGAAATGGATTAAATCTACTAAAAGAAGGGTACGCCATTCTCGAAGACAATACATATACAAGTTGATGATTATTGTTCGGGCGATACATAAAAGTCATATTGGGCAATATGGAAAAATCATTTCTATAAACTTTTTCTCCGCTATTATGCAATGTTCCTTCCCGTTCAATATATTCGCCTCTCAATCCCATAGTAGTTATAACTTCACGACTCCAATTCTTATTAAACGTAGCATATGCTGCCCAATAATTTTCATCAATCTCAAAACGATTGCTTTTCAGTAAATCGCTCTCATAACGACCGTTCTGATAATTTCCATAAAAGAAATCCCTATCGTTATTCGTGTAATATCCCTCCAGTCCCACTATCAAACGAGACTGAGGCTTAAACACATGTAAATATTCTATTTTAGCGGAACAAGTGTTATAAACTTCATCCGTATTTTGCGTAAAACGCTTTTCTGAAGTTTGAGTAGTATAGATGTATGTCATGGGCTGTTTTAAATTATTGTCAGCCCGTAGATAATCCAAATCAAAAGTCAATAGACTCCCTTTTTCATCGGTTCTCCAACGATAATTTAAATTTCCAACAAGCATCAATTGTTCTCTGTCACCCCTGTTCATTGCATAAATGGATGAATCTGCTACATTGCTATGTTGCAAGAAATAATCTGTATTGCTATCTATGTCGTCATAACGACGAGCATAGAAAGCATCCACCATCATACCTACACTATGATTTTTAGCCAATTGGTAATCCAAATTAAGATTGACGCCACCCATCCGATGATCCAAACGGGTTATTTGATTGACCGTATTACTCAGATTTTCATTAAGATATTCATAGCGCGTATTTTCTTCAAAGCTTTCCTTATTTCTATTTCCATAGCCACTCATTGAAAGTGCAAACTTGTTTTTCTGATAGTCCAGATACAGATTTCCACCATAGCTATTGTAATAACCCAATTTATCGTTGAACGCCAAAGTCCCTTTCCAACCTTGGTTCTCGTTCTTCTTTAAAACGATATTCAAAATTCCTTCCTCACTTTCCACACGATATTCACCTCCCGGATTGGTTAGTATTTCAACACGTACCACTTTTTCTGCAGGAAGGCTCTGAAGATAATTTTGAAGAGCATCATCACCCATATTGCTTTTCTTTCCATTGATATATAGTTGAATCTTGGATTTCCCAAGCATAGAAATCTTGTCATTATCCATACGCATCAAAGGAGTAAAGCGTAACAACTGCATCGTGTTGTTACCCTTTGTCAGATTAGAATTAGCAACATTAAATACCAAGCGGTCTGATTTTTGTGTCACAATGGACTTTCCTTGAACGACAACTTCACCCAGTTCTTCGCTTCGCTCTTTCATAACAATCGTATCGGGAAGTGATGCAAGACTATTGAAATCTTGATTCCCATATCCTAAAAACGAAACTCTCAACCATTCTTTTTGGGCAAAGTTTGCCGTAATGGAAAACATTCCGGTTGCATCGGTGATAGAACCCTGTAGAAGTTTGTCGTTTTCATCAAGACAGATAACAACAGCTCCAGTTAATGGTTGTTGTTGGGAGTCTACAACGACCCTCTTTATTTCCATCTGAGCAAAGGCCATAAACGGAAACAAAACGAGAAATATAAAACAATAAATCTTACGACTCATAAATCATCATCTTATTTTAGTTTAAATACTCCTTATACATTTCCTCAATCTCCTTCATCGGAATATCCAACGTCTTCAACTGACGAAAGAATTCCGGAAGTTCATCGCACAGGAAGACTTCCTTGCGGAGTTCAAGGATACGTTCACGACCGCCTTGGATGACGAAATAGCCCAAGCCACGCTTGTTGTAGATGATGTCCTGCCCTTGCAGGTAATCGAACGAACGGACTACCGTATTGGCATTGACCTCCACCGTAGCGGCATATTCCCTCACGGAAGGGATGCGTTCCTCTTCCTTGTATTTCCCTTGCAGAATCTCGTCACAAATGCGGTCGGCTATCTGCAAGTATATCGGTTTGCTTTCTTTGAATTTCATAACAGACGGAATTTAGGTTCAATCACTTGTCGACGGGTAAAGAGCTTGTAGCTGAGCCACCAATTGAGCACAGTAAAGGCAAAGAAAATGAAGGAGATAAATCCTGCCACCATTTCTTCGGTCAGCCAATGCGTGTGATCATCTATTAAATTACCTATCATCCGCCCCAAATTGTCCCAATGCATATAAGTACATATCCAAGCTATTAAAATTGCAACCAAAATCATGGTACCGATAGTCTTAAGAAATGGATGCTTTCCAAAATAATTGCCGCCAAGTACAAAGATAGAGTGTTGCCACAAAGATGCTGCATATCCCATAAGGTAAATGAAGAACAGGCTTTTCTCTACTTGTTGCCAAGTGGACGGGTCAGTATCATAAGATGCATTCAAATAAACGATCCTGGTTTGGAAAGGATTAATCACCCCCCATATTTTACCCCATACTTCTGGCCATACACATACCTTTAATTCTTCAGGGAAGTCCTTAAAGAATGGCATGAACAACCAATGTACCGCTTCTGCCAATAATGAAGCCATAAAAACCATCAGCACTAAACCCAGCGTAACATACAAAGCGCGCGCAACGAACTTTTCCAACGAACTAGCCGGAAGCATCAGGTATGAAAATCGAGATTCTTTAGTCCGCATATTTCTCATCATTTCTGCTGCAAAATATAACAATACGAAACTAAAAATACCTACAAAGAAAGAAACATGGTCATTGATATACGAAGGAGCAATACGATTAAGGTATGCATCATTGTACACATTGTTATACTCTGCCATATTCCCCAAATATAGTCCCAAGAAAGCCAAAAATATCCCTAAGAAGACATACATATTCGTCTTCCTGTTCTCTACAAAGTCACGCTTCATCACCATTCCGAGGCGCGCAAAACTAAAATAATTATTAGTACTCATATATTAAGGTGTTTGTGTTAATGGTTAAACATCGATTGCATTTTCACTCGTTCGGCCAGCATAGCATTGAACAGCACTTCCAGATTCATCTTCGATTCTTCGTATGATTCATTCGGAAGTATCACGCTATTACCCTGTACCGAAGGCTGTACATAAAGTGCCCCATCCGTAGGCTCGTTCATACCCTGCTCTGCAAAGTAAAGCTTCTCGCAGATAGTTGCTACAGACTCGTTCAGCAAGAGTTCTGAACCATCCATAATCAGCACATGGTCGAGCAAGCTATCAATGTCACGCACTTGATGGGTGGAAATAATCACTGCCTTGTCGTCTGTCATCCCCGATGCTATCACTTTGCGAAATTGGCTTTTCGAAGGGATGTCCAACCCATTACTCGGCTCGTCCATCATCAGGAGCGATGTGTTGGTAGCCAAGGCAAAGCACATAAACGCCTTCTTTTTTTGACCCATAGAGAGTTCCCCTAAATGAATGTCCTCATTCATATCAAAATCACGCAGACAAGCTTTCAACAGTTCATCGCTGAAATGCGGATAAAAAGGAGCGTTCAACTTCACATACCGCTTCATACTTACATTCGGTAACGCAAATTCTTCCGGTACCAGAAACATATCCTGCAAAGTCGTTGGTTTACGAAGAGTCACATCCACTCCTTTATAATAAACCTTACCGGTTTGTGGACGAAGCAATCCGGCCATCAAATAAAGCAAAGTTGACTTACCGGTACCATTCTTACCCAAAAGTCCATATACAGAACCTTTATTTAAAGACATCGAAAATCCATCCAGAACTTTCGTCTTTCTTCTACCATAACTAAATGATAGATCTTCTACTTTAATCATCTTTGTGCTCATGCATTATTTATTATTAGTGTATTAGTTTATTAGTACACTGCAAATATAAAACAATTCATTGAGTCGAGCAAATAAAGACAAAGAAAAAATAAGGAAGAAAGCAAAAAAAAACCTCCGATACATTGCTGTATCGAAGGCTTCTGTAAAAACGGCGGCTACCTACTCTCCCACAAACGCAGTACCATCGGCGTGACAAGGCTTAACTTCTCTGTTCGGAATGGGAAGAGGTGGAACCCTTGTGCTATAGCCACCTGAATTTCTTTTTAGTTGATAGTTATTAGTTGATAGTTGATAGTTCATTTAATAATAACTATCAATTATCAATTGTCAACTATCAATTATATATTGACTATTGACATCGCAAAAAGAAATATCTGTTTAGGTTGTTTAGCTGAGAGTATATATCACTCACCAAAAAAGAAAGCAAACGGGCAATTAGTAATGCTCGGCTTTGATGTCTCCACCTTTACACCTGCATCCTATCAACGTCATCGTCTATGACGACCCTAAGAAATCTAATCTTGTGGCCGGCTTCGCACTTAGATGCTTTCAGCGCTTATCCGATCCCGACGTGGATACCCGGCGATGCACCTGGCGGCACAACCGGTAAACCAGAGGTCAGTCCAACACGGTCCTCTCGTACTAGTGTC
>JAFQBF010000149.1 GCA_017416735.1 Bacteroidaceae bacterium
ACCAACATCTGGTCGCCCACGTGAAAGACTGTATCACGATTGGGGATGCTTACGTGTCCATTCTGAAGAATACGCGAAATGACGAAATCGCGTCCCATAAAATTCTTGACCTGCAACAATGTCTTTCCGTTCAAGGCCTCATTATGCACTTCCAAATGCATACGATAAGGAGTGAGATGCGGGTCGGCAGACTCCTGCTGAATCAACTCCTCTTCCTCCTTCTTCAAGTTGATGCCACAAAGCAAGCGCACCAAGATGATGGAACCGATGATGCCCAACACACCCAGCGGATAGGCACAAGCATACCCCATCGCTATCTGTGGGCCATCGTAGCTCAACTGAGACAAGGCTTCGTTGGCCGCACCAAGCCCCGGTGTATTGGTCACGGCACCACAAAGGATACCTACCATCATCGGGAGTTCCACGCGTCCGCCCAAGCCATAATAGAGGGCCAATGCTACCGCAATATTCAGCAAGACGACACCTATCGCCACCACGTTCATCGACACGCCCCCTTTCTTGAATGAAGTGAAGAACGAAGGTCCTACCTGGAGGCCGATGCAGAAGACAAAGAGAATCAACCCGAAGTCTTGCATAAAGTTAAGAATCTGCGTATTGCCGGTAAAGCCGAAGTGTCCGCACACGATACCGGTAAACAAGACGAAAGTCACACCAAGCGATACGCCAAAAAACTTGATTTTACCCAAAAGCACACCCACCGCTATGACAAATGCATAGAGCAAAACAATGTGTGCGATGGAATTTACATCTGTAAACAGCGTCTGTAACCAATCCATAATTCAATACCTTTTAAAGAACGCTGCAAAATTACTCAAAATTCCCCGTATTCTTCCACCTTTCATCCCTTTTATTCTCTTTTGCACCATCAAATTGACGAAAAGGTGGGTGTATCAGAATGCTACTTCCTGAACTCCACCACCATCAGCACCGGATTGTCTTCCTCATCCAACTTCTCGGCGATGCCTTTCAACGCTCCCTTCAACTTTCCTTCCTCCAGGGCTTCCTTCAGCTTGAAAGCCTCCAACAGGAAAAAGCAACGGTTGGGAGCACCCGCACATTGCATCAGTTTGGACAGAGGGATGTCCAACGAAGGATAGTCCCCGTTAGTGAAGCTGAGGCGGGAAACCTCCTTGTTCCTACGGTCGTATGCCACATACGTACTTTGGGTTTCAGTAGCCGCATTGCCCTTGAAGTATAGCAACGCTTCCTGACGCTTGAAGAAATAATAACGGGCATTGACACCTTGCAACACCAGGAAGAAATCCTTGCCGGCCGGTTCCTGCCAGGATGGAGTGCGACGGACGACAGGCTTCAGGCCCGTGGCGCTTTCCATTACATAAATCATATCGTCCGTAACTTCGTTCACATACACTTCATTGCCCATCTTGTAAAGCGAACCCACCTCCTTTGCCATCATCTTCATATCGCCGAAAGGGCCTCCGGTAGCCTTCACGTTTTCGTTCTCCTTCTTGGTGAAGGGAAGCGTAGCCGTAGTTCCATCCTTCTTCGACATCAACGTCACCGGACGGTAGGGACTGAACGAGCGACTTGCCGGCTGCATATAGTAAACAAGATGCGTGTCCGAGAAATGGAAGAGGCTATTTTTCTTCATCGTGCCTTTCGTCGGGACGGTACGCAGATATTTCCCGTCCGATGCATAGATGCGGACTTTCTCCCGCAAGTTGTCCTGCACATAGATTTCCTTCCGATGCCAATCCACATCCAAATGATAGATTTGTGGATATTCGTTCGGGCCTTGTCCCAAGTGATTGAACGAAGCCGTCACCTTTCCATTCCCGTCAAACAGCATAATGTCGCCTTGTTTGGGATTGAATCCGGCTATTCCTTCGGCAGAAAGATTCACGATGGTACCATTGAACAATGCATCGTCCGTTGTTCCCAGCGGGATGTACTTCACCTCGGCCACCTCCTGCAGGGAGACGCTCTTTTCCGGATAATCCTTCTTCATATCGATACTGATTTCTTGAGCGAACGTTCCCATTTGCCCCATTGCGGCAAGCAGCATCCACAAAGCCGCCCACATACGTTTTCTTTTCATAATCTTCATATTCGTTTGGTTAATACTCAAGCAAAACGGTTCAAGAAGCGGGTCAGACTTTCATCCTTTCCGATTCCGAACTTCTCCTTCAGCCTCAGCTTCCTCCGGCTCACCGAATTGCCACTGATGCAATAAATGTCGGCCAAGCTTTGGAGGCTCATATTTATCTTCACGAGACAACAGAAGTTGATGTCCTTCTCCGTCAAGGAAGGGAAACTTTTCCGCAACTTCTGCGTGAAGTCGGGATACGTGCTGTCCAACATCAAGCGGAGGTCCTTCCAGTCGGCATCCGACAAGTGGATGTGTCCGCTTTCCTGCAACTTGTCGCCCACGTGAATGCGTTTGAGCAGTTCTTCCCGCATCAAGGCCTCCTTTTCACGATAAAGGGCTTCTTGCATCCGGAGGTCCGCCAACTCCTTTTCCTGCTTCAATCTCCGGTTTTTCCGATGGAAGCCGTACAATCCCGCCCCTCCTGCCGCGAGGAGAAAGACTGACACGAAGACCAATGCCTGAATGCGTTTCTCCTGACGCTCCATCTTCAGCTCACTCTTCAGGTTTTGCTGCTTCAAGAGGACATTGTCATATTGCTCCTGCTGGATGAACAGATGCCCGAGAAGCGTCAGCTTAGCGTCCGCAGCCTTGAGATAATGGTCGAAAGCCTTGTCACGCAGGTAGTTGTCTTCCATCCATTGCCCCATCCGCTCCAAAGCTTGCGAAGCCAAGTGCCTGTCTTCGCCATCGGCCACTATCTGATAATGCTTCATCGCCGAATCCGGTTGGTGCATCTGCATCCATATATCCCCTTCGATGAGATTGACAAAGGGAATGTCACTCCGCTTCATCCTCCGGCGGATTTCGCGCAGATAGTTCCACGCCCAATCGGTATCGCCATTGGCCTGACGAAGCATTTCCACGATGTGATGGGCATACCGATAAGCCTTGACACTCTTTTCCCCTTCAAGTGCCCTTGAATAACAATGTACGGCCGAGTCGTACATCTGCTTCCCCTTGTATAAAGTCCCCAAAGTGCCATACACCCAAGTTTCGGGAAGCAGGCGATGACCGAGGGCTATCCTCAAGTAATGGATGGCCGAATCGGCTTCCCCCATCCTTGTCTTGTGGTTGGCCTTGTAGGAAAACCACGAAACCGAATCGGTATGCGTCTTCATCCAAGGCTTCAGCCGGTCGATGAGCGAATCGGCCAAGGCATTGTCCTTCAGCCGGCCGAAGGTGAAGAGCACCCTGTACAGACGGGTACGGAAAGCCCTTTTATGCCCCATCGGATAATGTTCTTCCAACATCCGTATCAGCGAGTCGGCCTTTGCCGTATCCAAGGAACTCATATAATAATAGGAATGCATACGCAACCAATAATATTC
>JAFQBF010000125.1 GCA_017416735.1 Bacteroidaceae bacterium
ATTGTCAACTTTTCTTCGTTTCCTTCCTTCTTTCCACGTTCCGCTTTCGGAAGATGTCTTTCACCAAGGTCGAAAATACGATAAGGTTCCAGTTCATGGTCCTTCACCTGATAAATGGTATCACCGAATGTTTCATGAAAATGGAAGTCATCCCCTATCGCCCATAGGGCTGGATAGTTGTACATGAACAATCCTTGCGTCTCATCCTTGAACTCAATCTTAATTGCTCCGTTTTGCTGCAACAATCCATAGACTTCAACTCCTCCTTTTAAAACACTGATACTATGAATCCCGGACGGATCAATATTTTCACTATTCACAACTTCGGGTAAAGCGATATCTCCGGTTTTTCCTTTCTCTTCATCCCAATAATATAACTTGCTCTGATGTTGAGCATTGAAGGTCTCTCCTTCGTATACCAGCATGCCATTCTTGGTCAGCAAAGGATAGAATCCACTCGGCAATCCGTTGGGCATCTCCACTTCGCCCAGGAACGTCCCTTCCTGGCTATACTTTATCAACTTGTTCGGTACACGATGGAAATAGATATTTCCCGTCACTGGATGAACGTATGCCTTAGGCTCACTGTATCCACGAGGGTCGTTACCCTTATGGCCTACCTCACGAATGAACTTACCGGTCTCCTTATCGAACAAGAAACAATGGCTTTCGCCTCGCATACCATAGGTTACCATTATTTTGTCGTCAAGCAATTTCACTTTGCATCCATTCCCAATCAACGACGAGTCCGTCGTTTCCAAAGGGACATAGCGGATATTCTTTCCCAGATGCGAAATCTTTAGTTCGGTTTGATTCTCGAATGCGGGCAGTATTTCTATCTGTCCTTCGGACTTCCCCTTCTGCGAAGCGGGCGAACAAGCTGCCATCAGGCAGGCCATTGCTCCTATTATCCCAATGTGTGTCTTTTTCATCTGTTTATATTTATTATTAAGTGATTAAATTTTATCAATGAGATTTTTTGGTAGTTATCTGTATCACTCCGTATATTGTCTTGTCACCATAAAGCTGTTCCAACATTTGCCGGTCCTTGATAACAGATATCGACTCAATGTCATTGGGATCCATGCTTTTCAATATATCCGAATTGACGATTTTACCATCAACTACGACCAAAGTAGTTTCCGACAACGACTCCGGAACTCTGATTGTTGTTTTATTCATCAAATTGATGTCTGCCGATTCTTTCATATCAATCAGCGAAACCAATTGACCGACTTGAGCATCTGATATCTCTCTAAATTTGTTTGAAACGTCAGGGTATGCCAATATAACCAACGACATGATAGCCAAGGGAAATACATACAGGTATTTCATATATGCCCAAGGATGGGAATCTTTCTTGAGCATCATTGCCATACGCTTTGTGACCGAACTACGGTTAAAGCTATTGGCCAAAGAACAGAGATTTATATCAATCGCCTTTTTAATGATAGACAACTGATAGGTCTTGGCATCGACACCGTTCTTTATCACCCAATGGTCTGCCTCGTATTCGTGTATGTCCTGCATATCTTTCACGAGCATCCATACAGCCGGATTGAACCATTGAAGGATTTCTATAATCGAAAGTCCAATCATATCCCATGAATGACGACAGCGGATGTGGGCCGTTTCGTGCATCAATATGATACGTCCGTTCTCCTCATAATCCTTTTCAGAGATGACGATGCGGTTCAGCCAACTGAAAGGGGAAACCGGACAAGCATGGCAATGAATATAGATACCGTTTTCATAACTTGTCCACAAGCAACCTTGACGGATAAAACGGTTCAACCGAATCCATTCCCGAAGTTTACGTATCAGGAAATAAACACATCCCACAAGATAGATACCCATTATGATGAACGGCCAACCAATAGAAGAGTGAGCCGCTTCCAACATTTTGCCTTCATACTCTGTAATAGCTATTTCTGGTAGCATTGCATCTTTTGTCCACCATAAAAAATCCCAAATAGGCAACAGGAATGCCAACACTATCATTCCCAATATTCCCAACCGATTGATACGAAAAAAGGTTTCTTTCCGCAACCAAAGACGAAAAGGCAGGTATAACAACGCCAGGCAGATGGCGCTTTTTATAATATAAGTAAGAAAGTATCCCATGATTATTCATTCAATAGTTTGACCATTTGTATCAGTTCTTCTATCTCCTCTTCCGTCAGCTTTTCCTCACGGACAAAGAATTTCAGCAAGGACGAGCCGGAGCCTCCGAAGAAGTTGTCCTTCACTTCGTTCATCACCCGTCGGGTATATTCCTCCTTCGTCATCAAGGGATAATAGATATGTGTCTTCCCCGTCTGCTTCCGATAGCCCACAAACTTCTTGTTGAGCAGGATTTTCATAAAGGTCGCAATAGTGGTATAAGCCGGTTTCGGTTCTTCATAATGTTCCATAATATCGTGGACACATCCTCCTTCGGGCATTTCCCAAAGGATGTTCATAATTTGGATTTCGGCTTTGGTCAGCGTATAGGTCTTGGGTGCTTTCATCATTTCTTCTGTTCTGTTTGACGGACGAAGGTAAAGCAAAACATTGGAAAATCTAAGCTTTTAGTTTCTTATTTATTCAGGGAAGCGAAAGTTTAACTTTCATTTTTAGTAATTGAACGTTTATAAACAGAATTACTCACAATATACAATAAAGTAAATGCGGAAAACCGGTGGGTTCTCCGCATTTGTTTCATATTCTACTTCAGATGATAAAGAATCACAATCGGATTGTCGTCCTCTCCTACTTCTTGCAAAGCATCGGGGACAGTTATTTTACCCGTTTCCTTGTAAAGGCTCAACTCATAAGGAGTAACGACTTGTGCCAAGCAACCGCTCTCCATCCGTCCCCATATCGGGAAATTCCGGTAACTGCGTGTGCCTAACATACCGCACAGTAGATTGGCATCCGACAACGTGGCAAGGTCAGCCGGTTGTACACATCTTTCTACCAATGTCTTGCCAGACTGCTTGTTGAGAGATACCACGAAATGACCTTCATCGTATCGGAGACGGAAATAGATGCACGAAGGAGTTTCCATCATATCGGAGATGATGAGGTCGGAAGAAGAGCCGAAGTTTTGCATACTGCCAAAGTCGGTGGCATCGATGGACATACGGATTTCTTTCTCCGAATTGTTCAACTGGAGCACGCAAGCCGGTTCTATCATCTTTTCTGTCATACGGAAAACGGTGTCGTTGGCTCCCATCTTGAAGAGGATGGAGTTGTCCATAGGAGTAAAGGCAGAAGCCAAACGAATGGTGAAGCCCGCCTTTTCGGAAGAAACTTCCGATGAGTGGAAATCATTCTTCATCGCAACGGTATCTCCTGCCAATGTAAAGACTCCCAAGCCAAAGCTACCGCTACTAAACGGCATATATGGAAATGCAACTGCTCCCAATCGGTCAGCAGTCAGGAAACGTTGGAAGAGGGCTTGTTGCTTATACTCGTGCTTCTGCAAATATTCTCCTTCCAATGTATATTCCCAAATGCCGGACACACCGAACAAATACAGCTTGTTCCGTTTTTCATCGACTTGAATATCCGAAAGCATATCATTGAATTCTCCCGGTCCCTGTCCGAAAGTAATCAAGGTACGGATGAACTCTCCTTGACGACTGAAGAGCGCAATTCGTTGTTCCTTGACGGGATAGACATAAATGTATTTGCTTGTAACGGCAAATCCTGCCGCCCCGTCAAGTAATGATTGTGGATTATCCGTGGTACGGAGCGGGATATATTCCACTTGTTCTATCTCTTCATTCAAGGCGAGTGTAGAGGTTGATGAAATCAGTTCTCGAAGGTTGGTGGTGGGCATTTCCATACTTGTCTCTGACTTAGGTTGACAAGCTGTCAGCAACGGAAAAGCCAATG
>JAFQBF010000126.1 GCA_017416735.1 Bacteroidaceae bacterium
ATGGTGTATTCATCGACTTGGGTGGCGTAGACGGTTTGATTCACATCACAGACTTGTCTTGGGGCCGTGTAAGCGATCCGAAGGAAGTTGTTGAATTGGATCAGAAGTTGAACGTTGTTATCCTCGACTTCGATGATGAAAAGAAGCGCATCGCTCTTGGTTTGAAGCAGTTGACTCCGCACCCATGGGATGCTTTGAGCGCAGACTTGAAGGTAGGCGACAAGGTACAGGGTAAGGTAGTTGTTATGGCTGACTACGGTGCATTCATCGAAATCGCTCCGGGCGTTGAAGGTTTGATCCACGTTTCTGAAATGTCTTGGTCACAGCACTTGCGCTCAGCTCAGGACTTCATGAAGGTAGGCGACGAAGTTGAAGCTGTAGTTTTGACACTCGACCGCGAAGAACGCAAGATGTCTTTGGGTATCAAGCAGTTGAAGCAGGATCCATGGGAAACTATCGAAGAAAAGTATCCGGTAGCTTCTAAGCACACTGCCAAGGTTCGCAACTTCACTAACTTCGGTGTATTCGTAGAAATCGAAGAAGGTGTTGACGGTTTGATTCACATCTCTGACTTGTCTTGGACCAAGAAGATCAAGCATCCGTCTGAATTCACTCAGATTGGCGCTGACATCGACGTACAGGTTCTTGAAATCGACAAGGAAAACCGTCGTTTGAGCCTCGGTCACAAGCAGTTGGAAGAAAATCCATGGGATGTATTCGAAACTGTATTCACAGTAGGTTCTGTACACGAAGGTACTATCATCGAAATGTTGGATAAGGGTGCTGTAGTTGCATTGCCTTACGGTGTTGAAGGTTTCGCTACTCCGAAGCACCTCGTTAAGGAAGACGGCAAGCAGGCTCAGATGGAAGAAAAGTTGGAATTCAAGGTAATCGAATTCAACAAGGACGCTAAGCGCATCATCCTTTCTCACAGCCGCATTTTCGAAGATGCTGCCAAGGCAGAAGAAAAGGCAGAAAAGAAGGCAGCTGCTAAGGAAAGAAAAGCAAAGAAGCAACAACAACAGCAGGAAGAAACTCCGATGATTCAGAATCAGGCAGCTTCTACTACTTTGGGTGACATCGATGCTTTGGCTGCTTTGAAGCAACAGTTGGAAGGCAAGAAGTAATTTCTTTAAATCCTGAATCGAGTAGGTAGGGAAACGAAATAGTTTTCCTACCTATTTTCGTTTCCTTTCCTCTCACACCACCGTACATGCCGTTCGGCATACGGCGGTTTAATTTGTTTTCAAAGAGTGTCTAATCAAATAGTAATCCAAACAACTGACTAAGCCCCTACGGCTAAGTACCTCCTTGGATATGGCACGGGCAACACAAGTGCGTCTGACAACCCATTCGTAACGGTCACTACAAAACGAGGTACATTTTGCCAACTCTGATTCAATACCAAGTTTGCGAAGACCCCATGCACGTTTATTGGGAGTTTTCCATTGTTTCCAAATAACCTTGCGTAACATCGTGCGCAGGTGTTCATCAATTCTTTCCATCTTCAACTTCATTGCACAGATGGAAAAGTAGTTTATCCAACCGCGAGTTACGTAATTCAGTCGGGTGATACGGTCGGTCATAGAGATGCTCCAGGAACGTTTACAAAGTTTCTTCAGTGTTCGAACAAACTTATCTACCGAAGTCTCGTGGGGACGGGAAGCCCATTCTTTGGTTTGTGGACTCTTATAAAAGCCAAAACCAAGGTACTTGAGTTTGCCCGGACGGCAAATGTGACTTTTACTTGCATTCACCTTAAGCCCAAGCTTACGCTCTATCCATCCCGTTATGCTCTGCATGACACGTTTGGCACTTGCTTCACTACCAACTGCGATGATGCAGTCATCGGCATAACGGACATAGTGGAGACCACGGCTAACGAGTTCCTTGTCAAGTTCATTGAGTATGATGTTACTTAACAAGGGAGAAAGGTTGCCGCCTTGAGGCGTACCCTCGTCCGTTACTGAGTAAACACCATTTTCCATGACACCCGATTTCAGATATTTGCGTATCAGACTTTCGGTATCGGGGTCATGGATGACACGACCGACATAACTCATCAGCTTGTCTTGGGGAACATGGTCGAAGAACTTTTCCAAATCAATGTCAACTATCCATTCATAGCCATCATTCAAGTATTCAAGAAGTTTAAGAACGGCTTGCTCGCAATTACGACAAGGACGAAAGCCATAGCTATGTTCTTGAAACTCCGCCTCGAAGATGGGAGAAAGGACTTGGACGATGGATTGTTGGATAGTTCTGTCCAACACGGTAGGGATGCCAAGTTTACGCACACCTCCGTTCCCCTTGGGTATCTCAACCCTACGCACTGGGGCGGGCTTATACTTGCGTTCAAGGATGGATTGCTTGATACCATCCCAATTCACACGCATGTATTCGCCAAGCTCGTCAACATGCATGCCGTCAATGCCCACACCTCCCTTTTTGGAGAGAACATGGGATTGAGCCTTGAGTACGTTCTCTGTGGAGAGAATCTGTTCGATTAGTTTCATCTTACGTCTTTCTTAATTTCCGCTTCGGATTATCGTATCTTAAGTGGTGTGGGCAACATGCATATACGTTTCTGTCGCTTGCACTTGTCAGATATACCATCCGAACATACATTCTTGATTAACGTTACAAATTATTCGGTCCTTCGCCATATCCTACACGAGAAAAGGCTACTTCGACCTCTGCTGACTTCTTGACATTAGTTGTTACTATCCTCCCTAAAAAAAAAGGAGGACTGCCAAGACCTCACGGGATAAACCATACATCTTTCATCGTTTACCTGCCTAATTTACGCACCAAAGTTACGGTTGCCTTTTGGAACTTTACTGTCTATAGCCAGCTTGTCCGCTTGATACGCCTTAGTATTAGGTTTCTGTTCGTCAGGCCACGAGTTCGCTATTGCTTCTTCTCTCCCAAATGTCACCATTTGAAACTTGCAAGTCGCTATAGGGTTCGTCGGCAACTACGTCCCGAGTGGACTTTCACCACAGATGTATGACATGCCCGTCATACTATATGAAAGGTGGGTGCGCAAGCATCCACCTTTTATTTTAGGCACGGACAAAGTAAATGTAAACACATACTAAAAACCGTGTTAATCCGTGTAATCCGTGCCCAAAAAAGTACAACATATACTAAAAAGAATTATCTTTGCACCAATGGAAAAATTTGAGGTGAACATATTAGGTTGCGGTTCTGCCTTGCCTACGACCCGACATTTCTCGTCGTCACAGGTGGTGAACATCCGTGAGAAACTGTTTATGGTGGATTGCGGAGAAGGTGCCCAATTACAACTTCGCCGTTCCAAACTGAAGTTCACACGCCTCAACCATATCTTCATTTCCCACCTGCACGGAGACCATTGCTTCGGACTGATGGGACTTATTTCCACCTTCGGACTTTTGGGCAGAACAGCGTCACTGCACATCTATGCCCACAAGGAACTGGAAAGACTTCTGGCTCCCCAACTGGAGTTCTTCTGCAAAGGAATGACATACGAAGTCGTTTTCCACCCCATTGACCCCGCAAAGGCCGAAGTCATCTACGACGACCGATCGGTAAGTGTCAGCACCATTCCTCTGAAGCACCGGATTCCTACTTGCGGATTCCTCTTCCAGGAAAAACCGACGCCCAACCACATCATCCGTGATATGGTCGATTTTTACCGCATTCCCGTATTCGAGTTGAACCGGATCAAAAACGGCGAGGATTACATCACACCGGAAGGCGTGGTAGTACCCAACCATCGGCTTACAACCCCCTCGGCAGCCCCGAGGAGCTACGCCTATTGTTCGGACACCATTTGCCAAACAAGCATCATCCCGCAAATCAAGGGAGTGGACCTGCTCTTCCATGAAGGAACCTTCGCCCTGTGTGATGCCGCACGTGCCAAGGAAACGTTCCATACCACTGCCATGCAGGCAGCCCAAATTGCTGTCGAAGCCCAAGTCAAACAATTGGTTATCGGTCATTTTTCGGCTCGCTACGAAGATGAAAGCATCCTGCTGAAGGAAGCCCAGACCTTGTTCCCCAACACCTTGCTGGCCAAGGAGAACTTAAGAATAACCCTTTAACCGGAGGCCTGCACATGAACGGATATAACGAAAAGGAAACCATAGCCCTTCTGCAAGAGCCCGGAAGACAACGTGAGGCTTTCGAGAACATTGTCAAAGCATACAGCGAAACCCTCTATTGGCAAATCCGCCGTTTGGTTCTCTCACACGAGGATGCCAATGACATCCTGCAAAACACGTTCATCAAAGCTTGGCAAAACATCGAATATTTCCGCGGCGAAGCCAAAATGTCAACCTGGCTTTTCCGCATCGCATTCAATGAATGCCTGTCGTTCAAGAACAACAAACGGATCGGAGAACAGATTTCCATAGACGATATAGATACGGACCTTCTGAACAAATTGGAATGTGACCCCTATTTTAATGGAGACGAAACGCAGAAAATTTTTCTGAAAGCTGTCCACCAATTACCCAAGAAGCAACAGATGGTATTCAACCTGAAGTACTTCAAGGAAATGAGATACGAAGAAATGTCCGAAATATTCGGTACGAGTATAGGAGCATTGAAAGCCTCTTATCATCATGCCGTGAAAAAAATCGAGACATTTTTAAAAGAACATTATTAAACCTTTTCAACATTAATCAATCTAATTATATAACAGGATTCATTATGGGAAAAGAAGACAACATATTAAAAAAGGCAGGAACCGACAATCCGTTCAGTGTTCCCGACCATTATTTCGAGGACTTTAGCCGGAATCTGATGGCAAAGCTCCCGGAAAAGGAACCTTTGCCTTTGCCGGAAGAACCGACTCTTTGGCAACGTGTCAAGCCCTGGATATACATGGCCGCCATGTTCTGCGGCATTATGCTCAGTGTCAGAGTCTTCGTAGGAGAACCCCAAAAAGAAGAAATCCCTCACATCAATGTAGCCGATGCAGAAAATATCCCCGACGAAGATTGGGAAATCATCATCGACCGCATCATGATGGACGACTATACCATCTATCAATATTTGACGGATGCCAATTTCGACCCTAACAATTAAAAGAAAGAACGTATGAAAAAATATTTCCTTTTCCTGATCATGGCTTTCCTCTGTATAACCGTGGAAGCACAAAAAAAACAGAACAAATGCACGGAAGAAGAATTCCGTGCGAAGAAACAAGCTTATATAGCCGAACAGGCTGAGCTGACTCCGGAAGAAACGGCCAAGTTCTTCCCCATCTATTTTGAACTTGAAAAACTTAAGAAAGAAGCCAACCGGAAAGCTTGGAAACTGGCTAAAGAAGGCCGCAACCCACAGGCAACCGAAGAACAATACGAAAACATCCTCAACGGATTCATTGATGCCGGAGAACGCGTCAATGAGCTGGACAGAGAGTACCTGAAGAAGTACCAATCCGTATTGTCGAACAAGAAAATCTATAAGGTATTACACGCAGAAATCAAGTTCAATCGCCACATGCTGAAGATTCTGCAAGAAAAGAAATAAGAAAAAAGGCTTGTGATATCACAAGCCTTTTTTCTTAGCCTCATCCCAAATGGCATCCATCTCTTCCAGTGTCATGTCCTTCAGATTGATTCCTTCCTTGATGGTATGCTCTTCCAGATAGTTGAACCGACGGATAAACTTCTGGTTGGTACGCTCCAGCGCATTGTCAGGATTGATTTTATACAATCGGGCCGCATTGATCAGGCTGAACATCACATCGCCGAATTCAGCTTCCGCCTTGTCCTTGTCCATATTTTCCACCTCGGCCTCAAATTCGCTGATTTCCTCCTTTACCTTCTTCCAGATGTCGCGACGGTCTTCCCAGTCAAAGCCCACATTGCGTGCCTTGTCTTGTATGCGGTACGCCTTGATGAGCGAGGGCAGAGCCGAAGGCACACCGCTTAGCACCATCTTGTTGCCATCCTTTTCCTTCATCTTGATTTGTTCCCAATTCTCCACCACCTTTTCGGCCGTGTCCGCCTGCACTTCGCCAAAGACATGCGGATGACGGAAAATCAGTTTGTCACAAAGCTTGTCGCACACATCCTTCATGTCGAAGTCGCCCGTCTCGCTGGCTATCTTCGCATAGAATGCCACGTGCAGCAACACATCGCCCAGTTCCTTGCAGATGTCCTTCTTGTCATCCTTCATCAGGGCATCACAAAGCTCGTAGGTCTCTTCTATCGTATTCGGTCGCAAGCTCTCGTTCGTCTGCTTGCGGTCCCACGGACACTTCTCGCGCAGCTCATCGAGCACATCGAGAAAGCGCCCGAAGGCCTCCATTTGTTCTTTTCTGGTATGCATAGTTGTTACAGTTCCTGAATTTCAACGAATGTAAGTCCAGTAATATCAGCAATAATATGTATGCCAATACCCTTTCTTTTTATGAATTATATTGCAAAGTAACTGTTTTTTTCCCATGCAAACAACAAATCTGTCACTTTTGACATACTAAAAAGCATTTTCTCTACATTATCAATGCATTCATGACGCATTCTAAATTTGGTTCAAAATACATTGAACGACTGTTCAATGTATTTCGTACTGTAGTACGATGAACTTTGTATTAAGAAACGCAATATTATAAACCAAACATAAACTGTCAGTTAACGCTTTATGTTGACTGCTTTTAGCCTTATTTATATAGCAGGTTGACTGAGTTAAACTTAATTTTTATTTTACGTTGACTTCGTTTTAACTTAGTCATGATCCGAGTTGACTTCCCCCTCATAAAAGAACAA
>JAFQBF010000127.1 GCA_017416735.1 Bacteroidaceae bacterium
GGCGGGTCATCGTCCTGTGAAGGATGCCCGGCGGATGTTTGCAGAGGCTCATGCGCTTCACAAGGCAGGCAAGTGGTGGGCTTCGACGGAGCTTCTGAAGGAAACGATGAAGGTGAGCAGTGATGCGATGGTGCTGAACATCATCGGCAAGAACTTTCAGTCGATGGGACAACCGAAGGTGGCGGAGCATTGGTTCATCCGCTCTACCCACCGATTGCCGAACCGCATCTATCCGTACTATCTGTTGGCGAAGCTGTATGCTGAGCATCCCGAAATCTTCCCAAGGGAGAAGCTGGAATGGGCGGCACGGATGGTATTGGAAAAAGAAGCGAAGGTGGAATCGACGGCCATCCGGCAGATGAGGGAGGAAGTGAAGAAATTTCTTTCGCAAGGATAAATCTAAGTAAATTAGGTGGATGGGGATTGCAAAAAAGAAGATGTCCATAGGCTTGTTTTTGTAAATCTTTGGTTGATAGTTGATTGAATGGCTTCTGGCAGGCGAAAATGTCCATGTGATTTGTTTGGAAGACTGGAAAAATGGCCTTAACTTTGTGGCAATGCTTAAAGGGCTTGTAGAAAAATTATATATGAATGCTTAAAAATAGTGAAAAAACTTGCAATACTAAGGTGGATAGTTTAACTTAGCGCAATCTTAGTCAATCGTTAATGACATAAAATAGCATATATGAAAAAACACGTAACATGGTGCATGGCGCTGGTCATGCTGGCAGCTTGTTCGGGTACCGACTCGGACAAGAAGGAAAAGGAAGGGGTAGAAACCATACTCCCTTCGCAAGTGAATGAAGTAACAGTGATGGAATTGACCAAAAGGGATTTCAATCACGAACTGGTGAGCAATGGAAAAATAGTTGCCAAAGAATATGCTGACCTGTATTTCAGAACATCGGAAGTCGTAGCAAAAGTGTGGGTAAAGAACGGTACGCATGTGCGTAAAGGACAGAAGTTGGCGGAACTGGATTTGTTCAAGCTGAACAATACCTTGGCGCAGAGCAAGAACTCGTTGGCGCAAGCTACACTGGAGATGAAGGATGTGCTGATTGGGCAAGGGTATGACCCGAGCAACCTGGAAGCGGTACCTGCCGATATGTTGGAACTGGCCAAGGTGAAAAGCGGTTACGAACAGGCTCAGGCACAATTCGAATCGGCTCAACACGATGTGGAACAGGCAACGCTGGTGGCACCCTTCGACGGAGTGGTAGCCAACCTCTTCGACAAGCAAAACAACATGCCTAAGAGCGGCGAACCCTTCTGCCGCATTATCCGTACATCGGCCATGGAGGTGGATTTCACCGTGCTGGAAAGCGAGCTGCCATTAATCAAGGTGGGCGACAAGGTGGAAGTGACTCCGTATGCTGTGGCTGCAGGTATGAGGGTAGGTAGTGTCAGCGAAATAAACCCATTGGTGGACGAAAACGGAATGGTGCGCGTGAAGGCACAGGTGAACGGAGGCGACAAACTGTTTGACGGGATGAACGTGCGAGTTACCGTGAAGCGGTTGCTGGGCGAACAAATGGTGGTACCAAAGTCTTCCATCGTATTGCGTGACGGTAAGGAAGTGATATTTACGGTGAAAGACAGCATCGCCATGTGGAACTACATTACGACCGGGCTGGAGAACATGACCGAATGTGTGCTGGTGGATTGGGAAGCCAACGGATTGCAGGAAGGTATGATGATAGTGACAACCGGCAATGTAAACCTGGCTCACGAAAGTCCGGTGAAGATTATTGAATGAAGAATTAAGAATGATGAATGAAGAATGCTGTCCGGATGGAATTCCTTCATTCTTCGTTCATCATTCTTCATAAAGAAATACTATGGTAAAATTTCTATTACAACGACCGATTGCGGTGCTGATGGCGTTTACTGCCTGCTTCATCGTGGGATTGGTGACGTACTATACGTTGCCGGTTTCGCTTTTGCCGGACATTGCCATCCCGCAGATTACGGTGCAGGTGTCGGGCGAGAACTCCTCGGCGCGTGAGTTGGAGAATACGGTGGTGGCACCGGTGCGCAGACAACTGTTGCAAGTGGCGGGGCTGCGTGAGATAAAGAGTGAGACAAGAGACGGAGCGGGCATCATCCGCATGGAGTTCGACTTTGGGGTGAATACTGACTTGGCATTCATCGAAGTGAACGAGAAGATTGATGCTGCCATGAACAGCCTGCCGAAAGAAGCGGAACGCCCCAAGGCCATCAAGGCCAGTGCGACGGATATCCCGGTGCTGTACTTGAACATGACCTTGAAAAAGGACCGGGCCTTTGAACAGACGGACGAACAGCGCTTCCTGACGTTGTGCGAGCTGGCGGAAAACGTGGTGAAAAGGCGCATTGAGCAGCTGCCCGAAGTGGCGATGGCGGACATTACCGGGGTGCCGGGACGCATCTTGCAGATAGTGCCCGACCAGGAAAAGATGTCCATAACAGGACTCACGATTGCCGATCTGGAGAGTGCACTGGCGGCAAACAACGTGGAGCCGGGAAGTATGTTGGTGCGCGATGGATACTATGAATACAACATCCGCATTGCTACCTTGCTCCGTACACCGGAAGATGTGGAGAACATCCATATTCGTAAGGGAGAAAGGCTGATGCAGCTGAAGGATCTCTGTAAGGTAGCCATCGTGTCGCAGAAGGAACAGGGTCTCTCTATGGCAGAAGGCAAACGGGCCGTGACCTTGGCCATCATCAAGCAGAGTGACGAGAATATGGACGAGATGAAGGCGAAGCTGAAGGAAACGACCGATTATTTCGCTACGCTTTATCCGGACATTGAATTCCAGGTGTGCCGCAACCAGACAGAACTGCTGGACTATACCATATCGAACTTGCAGGATAATTTCACAATTGGGTTCCTGCTGATTTTTATTGTAGCGATATTTTTCCTGGGAGATATGCGCTCACCGATTGTTATCGGTATCAGTATGACGGTATCGGTGGTGGTTACGTTCTTCTTGTTCTATTTTTTCGAGGTGTCGTTCAACATCATTTCGTTGTCGGGATTGATTCTGGCCGTAGGGATGATGATTGACAACTCCATTATCGTGACGGAAAACATTTCACAATATAGGGAAAAAGGATACTCCCTGAAACGGGCTTGCGCTGCCGGGACCACGGAGGTTATCACACCGATGCTCAGTTCGTCGCTTACGACCATAGCGGTGTTCGTGCCGTTGATTTTTATGAGTGGTATAGCCGGTGCTATCTTTATGGACCAGGCTTTCTCCATTGCGGCTGGGTTGTTCGTTTCTTACATAACCGGTATTATGCTTTTGCCGGTGCTCTATCTGTTGTTTTACCGGTTGGATATACGAGGACGGACTTTCCTGTCCAAGAGGTTCGACAACCGCTCGAAGAACGGATGGCTGGAACGTTTTTATGATGGGGGTGTTGACTGGGTGTTCAGTCACAAGAAGTTGAGTCTCGGGATGACGTTGGCTACGTTGCCCGTGTGCGTGTTTTTCTTCTTTTTCCTGGAAAAGGAACGTATGCCTGAGATTGAACAGAACGAACTGGTGATGCGGGTGGAATGGAACGAGAACATCCACGTGGACGAGAACCGGAAAAGAGTGGAAGAATTGGGCAACTCGGTGAAGGATATGGTGAATGAACATACGGCGTATGTAGGTATGCAGGACTATATCCTGAATGGAGGAAGTGAGTTGGCTGCTACCGAAGCGGAATTGTATTTCAAGACCGGAGAACCAGCTGGCATTGCGCCTTTGCAAGAAGCTTTGACTCGACAGGTGAAAGAGAAATATCCGTTGGCAGTATTGACGTTCTCGCCTCCTGAAACCATTTTCGAAAAGCTGTTCGTGACCGGTGAAGCGGACATCGTGGCTCAACTGAATCCGGAAAACCGTACGCAAGCTCCCGAACCGGCCAAGATACAGGGCCTGGAAAAGCAGATTGCCATTCATTCCGGAATGCAGCCCGAAGGGGTGGCCTTCAGAAACCAGATGAACTTAGTGGTAGATAGGGAAAAGTTGTTGCTATATAATGTGGCTTATACCGAATTGACCCGGGTGCTCCGTACGGCTTTCAAGGAAAACAAGGTATCGACCTTGCGCTCTTATCAGCAGTATCTGCCGGTAAGCATTGCCGGTGAGGAAAAGAGCATCAACTCGATTTTGAATGAAACATTGGTGCAAACGCAACCCGACAAGGACGGGGAGGTGAGCTATGTACCGCTCAACAGTCTGGTGAAGGTGCTTCCGTCGGAAGACTTGAAGAGCATCACGGCCGGCAAGAATGGAGAGTATATTCCTGTTAGCTTCTATGGGGTGGATAATGCTCCGAAGCTGATGGAAGATGTGAAGCAGGTAGTAAAGGATAATGATGGATGGGACGTGGATTTCTCGGGAAGTTTCTTCTCGAATGAAAAGATGATAGGTGAATTGACCGTAATCTTGTTTGTCTCCATTCTGTTGATGTACTTTATCCTTTGTGCACAGTTCGAAAGCTTCTTGCAACCGCTCATTGTGCTGGTGGAAATTCCGATAGACATTGCCTTTGCATTGGTTTCGTTGTGGCTGTTCGGACATACGCTGAACCTGATGTCGGCTATCGGTATCATCGTGACTTGCGGTATCGTGGTGAATGACTCCATCTTGAAGTTAGACTCCATCAACGAATTGCGAAAGGCAGGTACACCGTTGTTGGAAGCCATCCATACGGCAGGACAAAGACGCTTGCGTCCTATCATCATGACTTCGCTGACGACTATTATGGCGATGGTTCCGTTGCTCTTTGCTTCGGATATGGGCTCTGAATTACAGAAGCCGCTTTCTGTTGCAATGATTGGCTCCATGTTGTTGGGTACGTTGGTCAGTCTGTTCATTATTCCTTTGATTTATTGGTTCATTTATAGAAAACATGACAAGTATGAAGTGGAGAAACATTAGTTTATGGATATGCGTATGCCTGTTTTCAGTAGCAGGAAAGGCGCAACAAAGTGTGAAGCTGGATTTGCAGCGCACCATCGAATTGGCCAACGACAGTTCGCTGTCGGCATTCAGATACCAGAATATGTATCTGTCCGGTTATTGGCAGTATCGTACCTACAAGGCAAACCGATTGCCGAGCTTGACGCTTGACTTGATGCCGGCACAGTATTACCGATACATCACCCAGCGTTATGATTCGAACGAGGATACCGACGTGTACCGTGAACAGCAGATGTTCAGTGCCAGTGGAGGACTGAGCATCAAACAGAATTTTGACTTGTTGGGCGGTACGTTCTATATCGATTCAGATTTGGAATATATGCGTAACTTCGGTGCTACAAAATCGACCCAATTCTCCAGTGTGCCGTTCCGTATCGGATATTCACAGAGCTTGTTGGGCTATAACGCTTTCCGTTGGGAACGGAAGATTGAACCGTTGAAGTTCGAAAAGGTGAAGAAGGAGTTTGTATATAATACCGAAGTCGTGTCGGAAGAGGCGGTATCTTATTTCTTTGCATTGGCTATGGCGCAGGCAGATTATAAACTGGCCAAGGAAAATGCGGCATCGACGGACACGCTGTATCGCATCGGTTCGCAGCGCCATAAGATAGCAGCCATCTCGAAGGCAGACCTGCTTACTCTGGAACTGGACAAGGTGAATGCACAAAACACGTTGGAGAATGCACAGATAGCCTTGAAAAGGGCGATGTTTGCTTTGGCTTCGTTCCTGAATATGGACAAGAACACGCAGATAGAACTGGAAATTCCAGGCAAGCCGAGCACTATAATGATTCCTGTGGATGAGGCTCTGGCCAGAGCGAAAGCCAATAACCCGGATTTCTTGCAGCAACGCCAGAATGTACTGGAAGCTGAACGTGACGTGAACAAGACAAGGGTGGAATCGCGCTTCAACATGAGTCTGAATGCCAGTGTGGGGGTCAATAAGGTGGCTAATAAATTCAAGGATGCCTATCGGAGCCCGGCACAACAGGATTTGGTGAGCATCAGTGTCTCAATTCCATTGATAGACTGGGGCGTACGGAAAGGTAAGTACAACATGGCCAAGAATAATCTGAATGTGGTGAAGATTGCTGCCCAGCAAGAAGAACTGAGCCTGGAAGAAGAGGTGACTATGACAGTGAGTGACTTCAACATCCAGCAACGGTTGATAACCAGTGCCGAAGAGGCTTTGGACCTGGCAGTGATGGCTTACGAACAGACCCGCCAACGTTTCATCATCGGAAAGGCAGATGTGAACAGCCTGACTTTGTCTCTCAACCGTCAGCAGGAAGCGCAGAAAAATTATATCTCGGCCTTGCAGAATTACTGGTTGAATTATTACAAAATCCGCAAGCTGACATTGCATGACTTTGAAAGTGGTGTCTCGCTTTCGGACAGATTTGACTTTGAAAACGGAATGTACAGATGAGTAACAAGATAAGGACATTTTCACCTTTTACGCTGATTGTGGCATTCGTTTGTCTGTCACTGGTCGGTTTGGCATTGGTGCCGCTGCTGCCCGTCAAGCTGTCGCCCTCGCGTACCTTGCCGGGGCTGACGGTGTCTTTCTCGATGCCGGGTAACTCGTCCCGTGTCATCGAGGCAGAAGTGACAAGTAGGCTGGAGGGGATGTTGACCCGCGTGAAAGGGGTAAAGAATGTGAACTCCACTTCGGATAACGGAAGCGGAAGCATTACATTGGAACTGGACAAGCATGCAGACATGGATGCAACCCGTTTTGAGGTATCGACCATCATCCGTCAGACATGGCCGCAGCTGCCCGAAGGTGTAAGCTATCCGCAGATATATGCAAGACGTTCCAATGACAATGCATCCCGTCCTTTCATGACCTATACACTCAATGCACCGGCCACTCCGATATTGATTCAACGTTATGCTGAGGAAAACATCAAACCGGTATTGGGACAGCTGAGGGGACTCTATAAGGTGGATTTGAGTGGCGCCACTCCGATGGAATGGCAATTGGAATACGACAATGTACAATTGTCGCAGTTAGGCATTACACTGACTGATATACAGAGTGCCATTGCCGGGCATTATGAAAAAGAGTTCTTGGGAATCTGTTCCATCGAAAAAGGAACAGGAGGAACGGAATGGATACGCTTGGTACGGAGCGCTACAGGTAATGAGAATGATTTCACCCCGTCGGACATCCGTCTGAAAACGAAAGACGGTACGATGATAGGACTGGACAAGCTGATAAAAGTGGTGCATGTGGAAGCTCCGCCTACCAGTTATTACCGCATCAACGGGTTGAATTCCATCTACCTGAACCTGACGGCAGAAGAAACGGCCAATCAGTTGGAACTGAGTGAACAGGTAAAGAACAAGATGTACGAACTGGAAGAGAAGATGCCTCCGGGATATGAAGTGCACATCGGATATGATGCTACGGAATATATCCAGAAAGAGCTGGACAAGATTTATTTCCGTACCGGGTTGACCATTCTTATCTTGTTGGTGTTTGTGGCGCTGATAACTTGGAACTTGCGCTATCTGTTGCTGATTGTGACAAGTCTGACGGTCAATATCTCCATAGCCTTTATCTTCTATTACATTTTTGGCTTGGAAATGCAACTGTATTCGTTGGCGGGTATCACTATCTCGTTGAACTTGGTAATAGACAATACCATCGTGATGACTGACCATATCCGGAACCGCCGTAACCTGAAAGCTTTTGTTTCCGTGCTGGCTGCAACACTTACAACGGTAGGGGCTTTGGTCATCATCTTTTTCCTGGACGAGAAAATACGTCTCGATTTGCAGGACTTTGCAGCAGTGGTCATCATCAACTTGTTAGTTTCACTGTTTGTGGCCTTGTTCTTTGTACCTTCGATGATTGAAAAAATCAAGTTGGTCGGTAAGAAGGACAAGCGCTTGCGTAGTTGGGTAAAGCGTCCGGCTGTACGGTTCAGCCGGCTGTATGTTCGGCTGATAGGATGGTTTTGTCGTTATCGGGTAGTGGCCTGTATCCTGTTGGTGTTGGCTTTCGGTCTTCCGGTTTTCCTCTTGCCGGAGAAGATGGAGGGCGAAGGTGTGTTTGCGGAATATTATAACAAAATATTCAATAACTCCACTTACAAGGAAAAAGTGAAGCCGGTTGTGGACAAGGCTTTGGGTGGTAGCTTGCGTCTGTTTGTCGATAAAGTCTATAATGGAAGTTATTTCAACCGTTCGGAAGGTGAAACGGTGCTTTCCGTTACTGCGACCTTGCCCAACGGCTCTACATTGGAGCAAATGAATGTACTGATTAAGAAGATGGAAACTTACTTGACCGAGTTCAAGGAAATCAAGCAGTTCCAGACTTCCATCTACAGTGCCCGACGGGCCAGTATGCAGATTTATTTCACGCAAGAGCATCAGCATAGCGGTTTCCCATATACCTTGAAGGCAAATATCATCAGCAAGGCTCAGACCCTGGGCGGAGGTAGCTGGGGTGTTTATGGCTTGCAGGACCAGGGCTTCAGCAATGATACCCGTGAAAGTGCCGGTAGTTATCAGGTAAAGCTGTATGGCTATAATTATGATGAATTGGCTTATTGGGCAGACCGGTTGAAAGAAAAGTTGTTGGGGCATCGACGCATCAAGGAGGTGACCATCAATTCGGAATTCTCGTGGTACAAGGATGATTACAGTGAGTTCTTCCTGGATTTGGACAAACATCGGTTGGCCAAGGAAAATATCACGGGAATGCAACTGTTTACGGCTTTGCGACCGGTATTCGGCAGGGATTTGACTTGTGCCACCATTGTATATGACAACCAGACGGAGCAGCTGAAACTGACCTCCCTGCAAAGTCAGGAATACGATGTGTGGAGCTTGGTAAACGTGCCTTTCCGTATCAATGGCCAGTCTTATAAGTTGGCGGATTTTGCTACGGTGGAGAAAGGCAAGTCACCTCAGAAGGTTGCAAAGGAAAACCAGCAATATCGTATCTGTTTGCAATATGAATACATTGGCTCAAGTGAACAAGGACGGAAATTGCTGAAGAAGGACTTGGAAGAATTCAATGCCGGATTGCCGATGGGATATGTGGCGCAAGACGAGATGCGCGGCTGGTCGTGGGGAAAGGATGACAACAAGCAGTATGCTTTGTTACTTTTGGTAATAGCCATCATCTTCTTTACCACCAGTATCCTGTTCAATTCGATGAAGCAGCCGTTGGCTATCATCTTCGTGATTCCGATTTCATACATCGGTGTCTTTCTCACGTTTTATCTGTTCGGATTGAATTTCGACCAAGGAGGTTTTGCTTCGTTTGTCCTGTTGTGCGGTATTACGGTGAATGCCAGCATCTACATTATGAATGAGTTCAATGCCATCCGTCGTCGTTTCCCGAAGCTTGTGCCGGTGCGTGCTTATGTGAAGGCATGGAATGCTAAGATTGTGCCCATCTTCCTGACAGTGGTATCTACCATTCTCGGGTTCATCCCCTTTATGGTGGGTACGGGAAAGGAAGGATTCTGGTTTCCGCTGGCAGCAGGGACTATTGGAGGCTTGGTGATGTCCATATTGGGTATTTTTGTATTCTTGCCAATTTTTACATTGAAAAAACGGCATTTTTTGAAATAATTTGCTTTACTTTGTAAGAGGTTTAATCTTAAACGAAGAAAAACATGTTAACTCAAATCATCAACGGTAAAATATTTACTCCACAAGGGTGGATTGAAGACGGTTCGGTTGTCATCAGAGACGGCCATATCTTGGAAGTGACAAATTGCGATTTACCTTTGACGGGTGCCAAGCAGGTGGACGCCAGAGGCCGGTATATCGTGCCGGGCTATGTGTGTATGCATGCCCATGGCGGTGGCGGACGCGATTTTACGGAATGTACGGAAGAGGCTTTCCGTACAGCCATAGCTGCTCATCAGAAGCACGGGGCAACGACCATTTTCCCGACCATCTCTTCTACCGGTTACGATAACATCAAGCAAGGTATCGCGGTTTGCGAAAAGCTGATGGCTGAAGAAGACAGTCCGGTGATGGGCTTGCATTTGGAAGGTCCGTACTTGAATCCGAAACGTGCCAGCGACCAGTTCGGTGACAAGTTGGCTGAGCCCGATGCTTCGGCTTATACGGAGTTGGTGGAATCCACCGGTTGCATCAAGCGTTGGGACGCTTCTCCGGAATTGCCGGGTGCCTTGGATTTTGCCCGTTACTTGAAGTCGAAAGGAATCGTTGCGACCATTTCGCATACCGAAGCCGAATATCAGGAAGTGAAGGATGCTTTCGAAGCGGGCTTCACTCATGTATCTCATTTCTACAATGGTATGCCGGGCTTCCACAAGAACCGTGAATACAAGTACGAAGGTACGGTGGAAAGCGTATATTTGATAGACGACATCACCATCGAGCTCATTGCCGATGGCCGACACTTGCCGGACACCATCCTGAAGTTGGCTTACAAGGTGAAGGGAGCGGAAAAGACTTGTCTCGTTACCGCTTCATTGGCTTATGCTGGTGTGGATGCCAAAGAAGTGGATGACCCAAGTATCCTGATTGAGGACGGAGTATGCAAGAGCCGTGAAACAAAGCAACTTGTAGGTAGTGTGGCTACGATGGATGTCTTGGTGCAGAACATGGTGAAGGCCGGTGTTCCGTTGGAAGACGTTCTCCGCATGGCTTCGGAAACTCCTGCCAAGATTATGGGTGTGTATGACAAGAAGGGTTCGTTGGAAAAGGACAAGGATGCCGACATCCTGATTTTAGACAAGAAGCTCCGCATCCGTTCCGTATGGAGCAAGGGGCAGTTGATTGAAGGAATTTGATACGATATTTTTTGAGTGTCATTCAGAACGGAATGAAGTGTAGTGAAAAATCTCGGTAACACATAGTGAGTGTTCCCGAGATTCTTTATTTTATAACTGCTACTCGTAAGTTGATTTTTACCTACATCCTAGCCTTGTTTTCTACGTTTTTTGGCAATAAAGTATTCCGTTTTTGCTTCTTATCGCTAAAAAATGGAATCTAATGGATGAAATCCGATAGATATGGGTATGGATTTAGCTAAAATAGACATAAAAAACAACTTTTACCTACATTTATTCAAGTATTTATCTACACGAAAAATCATTCAAAACCGTTCATAAATCTTGTTCATAATGCTTTGAATGGTGGTTCAAAGTATTTCGTACCATTATTTAAAGTGCTTTGAATGAGCGTTCAATGTGCTTTGAATAAATAATTAGTTGTCAGTTAACGCTTTATGTTGACTGCTTTTAGCCTTATTTATATAGCAGGTTGACTGAGTTAAACTTAATTTTTATTTTACGTTGACTTCGTTTTAACTTAGTCATGATCCGAGTTGACTTCCCCCTCATAAAAGAACAA
>JAFQBF010000128.1 GCA_017416735.1 Bacteroidaceae bacterium
CGTCTTTCTTTTCTTTTTCTTTGGTATTCTTCTACCAAATGAAAACCAGGGAAAATTTTAAACATAATATAGATTTTTAAAACATTATTTCCTAAAGGCTGTGCAAAGTTAAGACTTTATATCGGTAAAATCACGCTTAAAACCAAAAATATTTTAAAAACTTTGCCGGAAAGTACAACCATTCTTCCAGTCGGAGCATCCGTAGGCCGTTTTACCCTTGATTATGATGCCTTTTCCACATACGGGACATGCCTTGCCCAACATCGAATCGTCCACCTTTATGATAGAAGGTGCAGCATCGGCTTTCGGCTTCTTGGGAGAAGACGCACGTTTCTTCTTGGGAGCTTCCTTCGGGGCAGTTTCCTTCTTGACCGGTGCATCGGCTACTACCGTCACCCGTCGGTTGGTATTGTCACTCAATACACTATGGACTATTTCACCCACCATTTGCTTCAACTCGTCCAAAAAGGTAACTGCACTATAACTCTTGCGCTCGATTTCCCGGAGTTTCTTTTCCCAAATACCGGTCAGTTCGGCGGATTTGAGCAATTCTTCCCGGATAAGTCCGATGAGTTCCACACCCGTTGGAGTAGCAATCAAGTTCTTGCGTTCTTTCCTTATATAATGTCGCTTGAACAAGGTCTCGATGATGGCAGCACGGGTAGAAGGACGACCGATACCGTTTTCCTTCAAGGCATCGCGCAATTCGTCATTATCAACCAACTTACCGGCTGTTTCCATCGCACGAAGTAAGGTAGCTTCGGTGTAAGGACGAGGAGGCTGTGTCCATTTCTCGTCCAACTTCGGTGTATGTGGTCCGCTTTCTCCTTTCTTGAACGTAGGCAAAGAACGTTCCTCGTCCGACGGGTCGGTGTCATTTTCCGCCATTCCATCGGGTAAATTGGTTTGTGGCTTGGCAAAAATCACTCGCCATCCCATATCTAAAATCTGCTTGCCCGTAGTCTTGAATTCGATGCTGTCTGTCTCGCCGATTACCGTAGTGGTAGAGAACTTACAGTCGGGATAGAACACGGCGATGAAACGACGGGCCACCAAATCGAACACCCGTTTCTCCATATCAGTCAGATTAATCGGATTCTGACCGGTAGGGATGATGGCGTGGTGGTCGGTCACTTTCGAATTGTCGAACACTTTCTTCGACTTGACAAATGTCTTGCCCAACAAGGGAGCTGTCCAAGCTTCATAAGGCTTCAATCCTTTCAGAATATTCGGACACTTGGGATAGATGTCATCGCTCAAGAAAGTGGTATCCACACGCGGATAGGTGGTAATCTTCTTTTCATACAGCGATTGGATAAGTCGCAAGGTCTCGTCTGCCGAATAACCGAACTTCTTGTTGCACTCCACCTGAAGGGAGGTCAAGTCGAAGAGACGGAGCGGAGCTTCCTTTCCTTCCTTCTTCGATACGGAGATGATGGTGAAAGGAGCATCCTTGATTCTATCCAACAAAGCTTGCCCTTGTTCTTCACTTGCAATCGGCTCGATGCCCGGATTGTTTTCTTCCGCCTTTTTCAAAGCTTCCGCCACATCGAATTCCTGCTTGGCCTTTTCAGCCTTTTCCTTCTGCTTCTCGATGTCCGCCATCAAGTCTTCCTCGCTTTTCTTGAGAATAGCGGTAAAGGTGGTGTCCCGATAGAGGGTTGACAACACCCAATATTGCTTCGGCTCGAAGTTCTCGATTTCATGTTGGCGATTCACGATAAGAGCAAGTGTCGGTGTCTGTACTCTACCGATGGAAAGCACCTGACGGTTCTGGCCATATTTTAAGGTATAGAGGCGGGTAGCATTCATACCCAGCACCCAGTCGCCGATGGCACGGCTCAGTCCAGCCTCATAGAGCGGTTGGTATTCCTTCTGGTCTTTCAGGCTCTTGAAGCCCTCGCGGATGGCTTCTTCGGTCAGCGAAGAAATCCAAAGACGCTTCACGGGACATTTGGCACCGGCCTTCTGCATCACCCATCGTTGGATGAGTTCTCCTTCTTGCCCGGCATCCCCGCAGTTGATGATTTCATCGGCATTCTGCATCAATTTCTCGATGGTACGGAACTGTTTCTCGATGCCTTGGTCGTGTTCGATAAGCTTGATGCCGAAACGGGGAGGAATCATCGGGAGGCTGGACAGACTCCATGCTTTCCATGAAGGAGTATAGTCGTGCGGCTCCTTCAGGGTACAGAGATGACCGAATGTCCAAGTCACTTGGTATCCGTTTCCTTCCATATATCCGTCGCGCGACGAGTTGGCGCCCAATACGTGGGCGATGTCGCGGGCAACGGAGGGTTTTTCGGCAATGCAAACTATCATATCAATTTCTTTTTTTCATTTGAGGGGGCAAAGGTACGAAAAAAGACAGAAAATGAAAGGTGAATCCGACTAAAACACACAGACAATCTCCTCGGGCAAATAGCCGCTACGGATGCGCCACTCTTGCGGATAGAGGTTATTCGCACGGTTACCGATGTTCTTCACGAAACCCAAAGGCACTTGCCGATAAGTCAGCAGCACATAGCCACGGGGGACGTCGGCATCCAACACCAGGCCTTCCTTCCTCAGATAGGCGATGGCTTGTTCGTAGGTTAGTTCCGCCTGGGGGAAAGCTTCGGAAGCCAAGGCCGTACTCATGGCCAGCGAATGATGCGGAATGAGGTCCTTGCCCTTTATCTCGCCCAAAGTGATGCCTGCATGGATGACTTTCAGTTGCTGACCGAGCAAAGCATATACCTCGGCATGAGCTTTCGGGAAGGCAACCACCGAGGTTCCATTGAGGGTCAGATTGAAAGCATCGGCCTCCTTCAGCCAATCTTTCGCTTCCCGAGGGACGGACAGCGGTTGCTTGGCATCCTTTCCCTTCTTCTTCTTGTCCATTCGCGAAGGCGTTTTCAAAAAACGTGAAGGCGTTTCATCGCATCCGTCAGCGCGTTTGCGGAGAACGGCCAGGAAGAATCCCTCGCCCTTGGTCTTGTGCGGAAGGAAACGATACACGGGGAAGCCGCCTCCCGTAAGATTTCCGGTGATGCCCCACTCTTCTTCGATGGATACGGGCAAAACTTCGGCACCGAGCTCGCGGGCTATCCACGCCACATTGTCTTCGTCTTCTTCACGATTGAAGGTACAGGTGCTATATATAAGGAGACCGCCCGGCTTCAAGGACGGCCAGATGTCGGTCAAGATGCGGCGCTGGCGTTGCCAACAGATGTCCACGTTTTCGATGCTCCATTCATCGACGGCCACCTGGTCTTTGCGGAACATTCCCTCACCCGAACAAGGCACATCGGTAAGGATGACATCAAAAAGATGCGTCAAGTCGGTGAAGTCGGCAGGGTCGTTGTTGGTAACGATGACTTCGGGGCTTCCCCACTTCACCAAGTTTTCGGCCAAAATCTGCGAGCGGTTGCGCATCACTTCGTTGGCCACCAGCAAGCTGCCTTCGGGAAGGGCGCTTCGGCAAAGGGTCGATTTCCCACCGGGGGCGGCACAGAGGTCGAGCATCACCACCGGCTCCTTGACATATTCCCGAAGCACTCTCTCCACGAACATCGACGAGGCTTCCTGCACGTAGTAGCATCCGGCATGGAAAAGAGGGTCGAAGGTAAAGGTAGGCCGGCTCTTGAGATAGACGCCCGACGGCGCCCACTGTACGGCCTCTCCCTCCACGGGCAAGTCGCACTTCTTGCGGTTAGGACGGATGCTGACGGGTACTTCGGTGGCCAATGCCTCCTGGAATGCCGGATATTGTTCTTCGCCCAGCAACTGGCGGGTTCTTTCGATGAATGCTTGCGGTAGGTTCATATTTTTCTCATTTTTCGAAGCAAATGTACATCATTTAATCGAATAAATCCCTATCTTCGCACATTAAAACGAAAAACAATATGAAACAATACCTCGACCTGCTTCAACGCATCAAGACCGAAGGCGTGAAGAAAGAAGACCGCACGGGCACCGGCACCATCAGCGTGTTCGGGCACCAGATGCGATTCAACTTAGAGGACGGATTCCCCCTCCTCACCACCAAGAAACTGCACCTCAAGTCCATCATCCACGAGTTGCTGTGGTTCCTCAAGGGCGATACCAACGTGAAGTATCTGCAAGAAAACGGAGTGAGAATATGGAATGAATGGGCGGACGAGAACGGCGACCTCGGCCACATCTACGGCTATCAGTGGCGTTCCTGGCCCGACTATAAAGGTGGTCACATCGACCAAATCAGCGAGGCTATCGAACAAATCAAGAACAACCCCAACTCACGCCGCATCA
>JAFQBF010000129.1 GCA_017416735.1 Bacteroidaceae bacterium
AATCATGGATAAAAATATAAGCTTTACACTGAAAGTTTGGCGTCAGAGAGGTCCGAAGGAAAAAGGTCATTTCCAGACCATCCCTGTAAAGGATATGCCAGGCGATACTTCATTCCTCGAAATGTTGGACATCGTGAATGAAGAACTCATTAACAAGGGGGAAGAACCTATCGTATTCGACCACGACTGTCGCGAAGGTATCTGCGGTATGTGCTCATTGTACATCAACGGTCATCCTCACGGCCCTGCAACAGGTGCTACTACTTGTCAGATTTACATCCGTCGTTTCAACGATGGCGATACTATCACAGTTGAACCATGGCGTTCAGCCGGTTTCCCGGTTATCCGCGACTTGATGGTTGACCGTGGTGCATACGACAAGATCATGCAGGCTGGTGGTTACGTATCAGTAAACACAGGCGGTATTCCTGATGCTAATGCAATTCCTATTCCAAAGCCAATCGCTGACGAAGCTATGGATGCTGCTGCATGTATCGGTTGTGGTGCTTGTGCTGCTGCTTGTAAGAACGGTTCGGCTATGTTGTTCGTTTCTGCTAAGGTTAGTCAGTTGGCATTGTTGCCACAGGGTAAGGCAGAAGCTGCCCGCCGTGCTAAGGCTATGTTGGCTAAGATGGACGAATTGGGCTTCGGTAACTGTACAAACACTCGCGCTTGCGAAGCTGAATGTCCGAAGTGCATCTCTATCAGCAACATTGCTCGCTTGAACCGTGAATTCATTTGCGCTAAGTTGGCCGACTAATTATTGATAGAAACTGAATAATAGTTATTAAGGTGTGACCATAGTGGTTACACCTTAATTTTTTCAGGAGAATGCACAACCATATCATAATAAGGATTCCTCGTAAAGTGTCATCCGTCTTCAAACGAAAGCTTTTTGCAAAAAAGATTAAAAAAGGACTAACTTATTGCTTTTAAATTTGGAGGATATAATAACAAACTGTATCTTTGCACTATGTTTTTCATAGTATTGGATTTTTAAGGTTAACAAAGGTTGGAGCAAGGCGTTGCTCCTTTTTTTATGCTTTGATTTATGGGCCTGTTATTTTTATTTTGAACATATCTTGCTATCTTTGTGAAATAATTAATCTTGTAATCTTATGAAACATACAAATTTTTTGTTGGCAGGTATGGCTGCCGCTATGCTTTCTGCGTGTGAACCTTCTGTAAAAGCACCTGAAGCCATTCTTCCTGTTCCGGAACAGAAACAGATTGATTGGCAAAAGATGGAAACTTATGCCTTTGTACATTTTGGTTTGAATACTTTCAATGATCGTGAATGGGGATATGGTGATACAGATCCCGCTACTTTCAATCCCGTTAAATTGGATTGTGAGCAATGGGTCAAGACGTTTGTGGCCGCTGGCATGAAGGGTGTTATCTTTACGGCCAAGCATCATGATGGTTTCTGTTTGTGGCCTACCCAGCTTACGGAATATTGTATCCGCAATACGCCTTACAAAGATGGTAAGGGTGACATTGTTGGTGAATTGGCTGCTGCATGTAAGAAATATGGTATCAAGTTTGCGGTATATCTTTCTCCGTGGGACAGACATCAGGCTCATTATGGTACGCCTGAGTATGTGGATTTCTTCCATAAGCAGCTCCGTGAACTGATGACCACATACGGCGAGGTGTTCGAAGTTTGGTTTGACGGTGCCAATGGCGGTGATGGTTGGTATGGCGGTGCCAAGGATACCCGTACGATCGACCGTAAGAACTATTATAACTACCCGAAAATCTATGAAATGCTGGATGAATTACAGCCTCAAGCCATTGTCTTTTCGGATGGAGGTCCGGGTTGTCGTTGGGTAGGCAATGAAAGAGGATTTGCCGGTGCTACCAACTGGTCGTTCCTGCGTGCCGGTGAAGTTTATCCGGGTTATTCCAAGTATCGTGAACTGCAATATGGCCATGCCGATGGTAATCAGTGGGTACCGGCAGAATGCGACGTGTCCATTCGTCCGGGTTGGTTCTATCATCCGGAGCAAGATAACCGTGTAAAGACAGTTGACCAATTGACAGACCTTTATTATCGTAGTGTAGGCCACAATGCTACCTTGTTGCTCAACTTCCCGGTAGATCGCAATGGTCTGGTGCATCCGGTGGACTCGGCTAATGCTGTAAACTTTTACAAGAACATCCAGAAGCAATTGGCCAATAACCTGTTGGCAGGTGTGGTACCTACAGTTTCCGATGAACGTGGGGGTGCCTATAAGGCAAAGGCGATGACCGACGGCGATTATGATACCTATTGGGCTACCAATGATGGCGTAGTTTCGGCTACCATTGAATTTACATTGCCAAAAGCAACCAAGGTAAACCGTATGTTGTTGCAGGAATACATTCCATTGGGACAGCGTGTGAAATCGTTTACTGTAGAATATAATAAGGATGGCGAATGGTTGCCGGTTAAGTTGAACGAAGAAACAACCACCATCGGTTACAAGCGTCTGCTTCGTTTTGAAACTGTAGAAACCAATCAGATTCGTGTGAACATCAACGATGCACGTGCTTGCTTGACTATCAACAATATCGAAGCCTATTATGCCGGTGAAACAGGTGACGTTTCTTTTGAACAGAAGCCAGAAGAAATGAGAAGCTACCCTTATACTTTGCAAGGTATAGCTGAAGATGAAATGAAGAAGGCTTGTGACAAGAATGCAGCAACGACTTGTTTTGTAGAAGGCGACAAGCTGCTCATCGACTTGGGTAGTGAGCGCACCATAACTTCGTTCCATTATTTGCCCGACCAAAGCGAATACAACAAGGGCTTGATTTCAAGCTATGAAATAGCAGTAGGTATAGAAGAAGGTGCTGTCAACCAAGTGGTGAAGCAAGGTGAATTCTCGAATATCAAGAACAATCCGATTCTCCAATCGGTATATTTCACTCCGGTCAATGCCCGTTACATTTCGCTGAAACCTACCAAGATGGTAAATGAAGGCGAACAGATGGGATTTGCTGAAATTGCGGTCAGATAATGAAAAATGTGGGTGTGTTCGAAAACACACCCACATTTTTCATTGCAATAACCGATAAACTCCTCCAGCCATTGCTCGGACTACCCCTTTCATTTCCAACTCAAAGAGCAATGCACTCATACGGTTGATAGGAATATTTGTTTCCACGACCAGAATGTTTATTTGCATTCCGTCCGGATTCCGCTGCAAAGCCTGTACCACATTCTTTTCTTCTTCACTCAATTCCGGGAACAATTCCCTTTGTACGGCGTTGTTCGAAGGATGAGTGGAGGTCTTCCATCCCATTGCTTCTACAAAGTCTTCTGCCGAGAGAATGAGCGAGGCACGGTTGTTTCGGATTAGGGCATTGCATCCTGCCGAATAAAGGTCTGTTGTTCTTCCTGGGAAAGCGAAACAGTCTCGGTGATAGCTTTCTGCCAGTTCTGCGGTAATCAAGGCGCCTCCTTTGGCTGCCGATTCTACCACAATGGTTGCATCGCACACACCCGCTACAATGCGGTTGCGCTTCACGAAGTTCTGTCTGTCTGGGTTGGTTCCGCTCATGAATTCAGTTAGCAATCCACCTTGGTTCATCATCGCAATGGCCGTTTTGCGATGCGCTGCCGGATAAATACGGTCCAATCCATGTGCCAATACACCAACGGTTGCTAAACCATGCTGTAACGCTGCTCTGTGCGCATGGATGTCAATGCCGTATGCCAGTCCGCTAACAACCAGTACATCTGGGCATAGATTGGCCAAATCACGCACGAAGGTATTGCACAAATCCTCTCCGTATGCTGTAGCATGTCGGGTTCCGACAATGCTGATTGTGCGTAAAGCGTTCAGCGGGGTATTTCCCCGGTAAAACAAGGCGATAGGAGCATCTTCACATTCACGCAATCGGGATGGATAACGCTCGTCGTTGTAAGTGATGCATTGGATTTGGTTCTTTTCAGCGAACAGCCATTCTTCTTCGGCCCGTTTGAAAGCTTCCGGACAATCCAATGCCTTGATGAGTTTATCCGATGCATCTGGTATCAGTTCCTTCAGCTCTTTCCGGTGCCGGAAGAGATTGGTTGCACTTCCGGCAGTCCGGATTAAGTTGCAGGCTCCTGTCAGTCCCAGTCCTGGGATACGCATCAAAGCCAATGAATATATCTGTTCATCCTTCATCAGTCGTTCAGATAAGAAGCAAATGTCTGGTCAAAAACACTACTGTCACTCAATCGTCCGTTTACCAGGCAGACTGTTTCCACTGTTGCCTTGATGACCATCTTTTCGTCCGAAGCACGGTATATGTCCTGATAGAACACATACTTGATGCCTTCTTTCTTCAGATACAGACGTGACAAGAATTCGTCACCGCTCTTCAGAGGCGTTTTGAAGGCCATGGTGAGACGAGCCACTACCGGATCAATACCTTCCTCATGCAAACGGGCAAAACTCATTCCTGCCGCTGTCAGGAACTCGTGGCGGGTATGCTCCAGGTAATGCTGGTAGTTGGCATTGTTTACAATGCCTTGAAGGTCGCATTCATAGTCGCGCACCTTCATTTTGAGTTCATAAATGTATTTTCCCATAAACGTATTTATCTTCTGATACCTGGAGCCGGAATGTTTTCAGGATAACCGGGCAGAACCGGGATGCGTTCACTGTCCATTGCGGCATTCAGTGCCAACCAAGCTACGATGACGGCGTCTGTCTTCAAGTCGCTGATGGAAAGACGTTCGTAGGTATCCATGACGGTGTGATAAGTACGGTCGTATTCCAATTCATCCTGGATGAACTGATAAGCCGGCAATCCTAAACGTGTAAAGCTCATGTGGTCGGTACCACCGGTCTTACGAAGGGTCAGTGTGGTGAAACCTAACGATTCAATCGGCTTTTTCCATGCTTCGAAGAATGGTACAGCCTGGTCATTTTCTTCCAAATAGATGCCACGGAAGCGTCCCGAACCGTTGTCCATATTCAGATACAAGGCAAAGTTCTTGTAACCGGCCAAGGCCTTGCGCTTCTTGTTGTCGTACAAATATTGGTCAGCATAGCCTCTGGAGCCGTACAAGCCTTGTTCTTCACCACCCCAAAGAGCAATGCGGATGGTACGCTTAGGCTGGATGCCCAAAGCCTTGATGATACGCATGGCTTCCATCATCACGATACAGCCCGAAGCATTGTCGGCACCACCTGTACCACCGTGCCAAGAGTCCAAGTGGCCGCCGATAAGGATGACTTCATTCTTCAGTTTAGGGTCTGTACCCGGAATTTCAGCCACTACGTTGTTGATGCGTTGGTTGTCGGTAAATACATTCTTGATGTTCAGTTCCATAGATACCTTTTCACCCTTGGCCAACATACGTGCCATACGTCCGTGACTTTCGATGGAAAGGATGATTTCTGGAGTCGGTTCAGGTTCACCAACCTTGTATTGGGTACCTCTGGAACTAGGTACATTGAAAGTGCCTCCACCGCTCACAATAGCCAATACCTTTTCTTCTTTCAAGAAGCTGCTGATGGCTTGTTGCAGTTCGCGGGCAGATTGCCAGTTACCCATTGAAAAACGACGGCGTGCAGACGAAGTGGCACGTGGGTCGCGTGCAATTTCTTCCAATTGCTCGTCGGTGATGCGTGTAGCCAGTGGAGTGAACTTCATTTCGTAAGTCTGTGTAGCCGGCATGATGATGATTTTGCCAGCCAACTTGCCTCTGTATTTTTCCAGATCAGCTTTGGTTTGTACATCGAACAATACACATTCACCGCTTACCAGTCCGTTGGTACTTCCCGACCATGCTTTCGGATTGGCGGCAAAGCTACAATAATAAGGTGCGGTCATGGCCACGTAGTTCATCTGATTGTCCCAACCGCCTTTGGTGAAATCCGAAGCAAATTCCACTCTTGGGTTCGACAGGCCGAGTTCTGCAAGCTTCTCAACCACCATTTTTTCAGCTCTCACCTTCAGTTGCGATGCGGCGAGGCGTGGTCCTAAGTCGTCTGTCATGAATTGGGCAATTTCTTCCAATTGAGATTTGGCAAAGCCCTCGTTCTTCACTTTGTAGGCAATATCGTCAGACAGACAAGTCTGTGCGAATATAGCAGTGTTTGCCAAGCATGCTGCTATCAGCAAAAAAATACTTTTTTTCATAATGACTCTCTTTCTTTTTATTGTTGTTAATTGTTATATATTTAATTGAGGTTGCGAATATAGCTTTTTTTACAATAACTTGTATGATTTTCTTAAGAAAAGGCAAAAAAGATGGTGGCTACGCTCATCACTGAGAATAGCCACCGGGAAAATTATACTTTAAGAGAGAATGTATAATCTGTCTTGATTAAACATTATTTGTGAGACATTTCTGTCCAATAACGTCCGAAATAACCGGCTCCACAAAGAGCTTCCCAATAACTTGTTTGGAAGAAACCACCCTTTGGAGTGAACTTGCAAGTAATTTCGTCTATATAGCTTGCCGAACTGTCGATAGCCATCATCCATACATCACCATAGTTAGGGTGTACCAAGATTACCTGCTTTGTCGGAATAGTTATAGTCTGTGTTGCCGCATCGTAAGTTCCGACTACAGTTTCACCGCCATCATAGAAATTAGTGATTTTCACTTCACTACCATTTACTTCTACTGTCACTTCGTATGTACCATCGGCCTCACCTGTGGAAGCATCATAGTCTGTAGCAGTGTATGTACCAGCCAATTCGTATGAAGGAGCTTCCAATGTAGTAAGGCTGGTTGCTTCACTATATACCAAGCGACCATCTCCCAAGAAAGCATACGCCTTCACATAATAGGTAGTCAATTCGGCCAAAGCTTCAAGAGTAGTGGAAATGGAAGTCGCATTTTCTACGATATATGCCTTTGCGTCCGAAAAATCCGAACTTTCTGCTACCATAAAGCCACTTTCAACAACACCATCAATAGTGCTGATTGAAGCTGCTACAGTTGCCGATGCGTGATCATTGGCTGCCGCACCCGACATCGTTACAGTCGGAGTGTTTGCCAAAGCATACTTAGCGTCAACAACATCCTTGTCGTCCATTTCATCGTAACAACTTGACATACCCAATGCAAGCACCAGACAAGGAATCAATGTTTTGAATATATTTTTCATAAACTATTATTCTTTAAAAGATTAAGGATTCTGATCTTCTTCACCAATCAATGTATTTTCCTGAATTTCATTCAATGGAATTTGGTATGTCCAACGAACATCCTGTGCAGGAACAGCCAATTTATAGCCTGGCAAGTGGTTGTTACCTTCGTATGTACGGTCGATACCCTTGTTCAAACGCTTCAAGTCATAGAATGCAAAACCTTCACCCCACAATTCAATACGACGCTGTAAGTGAATGTCATCTACTGTAACTACCGCCTTATCCCAACCTGGCTGACGTGCATCCATCAGGACTTTCAAAGTTTGAGCAGCCTTGGAACCATCGTTCATGTGTGCGTATGCTTCAGCTTCAATCAGAACCATTTCAGCTGCACGCATATACATGTAATTATCTGTCCAGTCGCTTAAGTGTCCAAACTTGATGTTAGCATACGGCAAACTTGCAGCTTCTGTTTCCTGTTCAGATCCATCCGGGCCGTTGAACCATGCCTTACGTGCGTCATCTTCCGGAATTTGGCTGTACAAACGGGCATCAATCAAACGCGGTGCCAAATTCATGCCTGCATAACCAGGTGCAATGTTTGAAATCATTGAGAAGAATGATGCATAAGTAGTTTGAGTTTCAGTGGTATGAGCGAATCCCCACATCCATTCAGCATTGTTCAATGAAACAAAACCATCATACAGACCTGCACTTGTTGCAGGCATCATATTATAACCTTGGCGTGCCTTGTTGGCTGCAGCTGCGGCCTTATCCCATTGTTGGCTCAACAAATAGTAACGTGCCAATACACCGTTTGCTACATTTGCATCGATGTAATTCTTGTTTGGACGCTTGTAACCTGCTTCCAGCAATTCAACAGCTGAAGTCAAGTCGAGCTCAATTTGAGCCAAAACATCGGCTACCGTATTACGACCTTTAGCTGCTGCAATTTCTTCGTCAGACTTTCCATCTGCAGCTGTGTACATCAAAGGCACACCAGGAGCTGATGCGTTGATGCTACCGTCGGCAGCTGTAGGATTCTGGAATAACTGAATCAAGTGCAAATATGCCAAACCACGAATGGTCTTTGCTTGACCCAACAAACCTTTCTTATCTACAGTATCGCCTCCGTCCGGATAAAGGCTGATGATTTCGTTAGCTTTTGCAATCATGGTAAAGTAATTGGTCCAATGAGCACGTACACGACGGTAGTTGTACATACGGTTATCCAACTGATAGTCATAATTGAACCAGTGCGATGCACCCATAGCGATGTCTTCACTCATCATATCGGTAGCATGGAGTGAACTCATATAACCGAAGTCATCGTGAGCGCTACCACCTGTTTGATTGTAAGATACCATCCATGACCACATACCGTTCAAGAATACGGACGGATTCTTACCGGCTGCTTCTGCTGCTGCCTCTTCATCCAAATATTCCTTATATTCTGTATCAAGGAATGAATCGCCACATGAGGTTAAACCTGCAAGAGCAATCATACTTGCTGCAATATATTTTGAAAATTTCATATTTGTCTTTTTTTATATGTTCGATAGTTTATTAAAGAGTCAAATTCAAACCGATAGAGTAAGTGCTCAAAGCCGAGTATGAATAACCCGTGCTACCTGAGAAGCTCTGACGTGGGTCAAGACCCTTACGCTTAGATTGCAACCAGATGTTGTCGCCAGTTACATAGATACGCAATTTTTCAATACCAGCCTTTTGCAACCAGTTCTTAGGCAATGTGTAGCCCAAAGTTACGTTACGCAAGCTGAAGTAAGATGCGCTTGTCAAAGCAAAGTCACCATCTACAGACTGGTTCTGACCTTCATATACCAATGCCGGGATGTTGGTGTTGGTATTGGTCGGAGTCCAACGGTTCAGCATATCCTTGTGGAAGTTGGTACCACGACTACCGCTGTTCATCAAGCTCATATAGTAGCTATCCCATACATAACCACCCAATTGGAAGGCAGTCTGTACATTCAAGTCGAAACCGTATGCTTCAAAAGAAGTCGAGAGACCACCAGTGAAATCAGGGATTGCCGACTTTCCTGTCTGACGCAATGTAGCTTCAGAAGTAGAATTCACAAGTTCGATAGTTTCTGTACCATCTTCGTTTTCAACATACTTGTTCCATTGCGGCTTACCGTTTTCAGGGTTGACACCGGCATATTCGTAAGTATAGAAGTCATACAGTGAACCACCAATTTTTCTCCAGTATGAACCTGCCTGATAGCCATCAGGATACAAGTCTGCAGGTTTTGATACCGGTAACTTGGTCAATTCATTCTTGTAGTGAGTACCGTTCAAGGCAACGTTCCACTTGAAGTTATCGCTCTTGAGGATGTCGGCCGACAATTCAAATTCGATACCTGTATTCTTCATATCCATTTCATTGCGATAGATATATGACGGATTACCTTCAGAAGAAGCCAACGGGCTTGCATAAAGCATATCCTTCGTTTCCTTGATGAAGAAGTCAACGTTCAATGTAATGCGATCCAAGAAACCAGTTTCAATACCTACGTTGAAGTTGTTACTCTTTTCCCAAGTAAGGTCCTTGTTACCGCGCAACACCTTAGTAAATGCAGGCTCACCGTCAACACGTTCTACGGTATAGAGGTCAGAATAGTTGTGTGAATAACCTACATTGTCATTACCTTGTGTACCGAAAGAAGCCTTAAACTTCAAGTTATCCAACCATTCAACATCCTTCAGGAAGTTTTCTTCCTTCAATCTCCAAGAACCGCCGACAGCCCAGAAGCTACCCCAACGATTGTCCTTGTGGAAACGTGAAGAACCGTCACGACGATAAGAAGCAGTCAGATAATATTTGTCAGCATAGTTATACTCACCCTTTACAAAATAACCTTCCAAAGCATATTCCGAAGTATAGCTTGACAATCCTTGGTATTGGGCTGCGTTGCTGAATTCCGGATTGGTCGGGTCAGCAAAGTTAGTCATAGTACCATACAAATACTTATATTGGTCATTCTTTGTTTCGTGACCCAACAAAATATTCACATTGTGCTGACCGAAGTCGTGTGACCAGTTCAAAAGTTGGTTTACGTTCAAAGCACCATAACGTGTGCTATATTTATAACCACGACCGCCTACATTCTCAGCGTCGCCACCGATAGGAGTTGCAAAGCTGGTTTCGTTATTGTTGAACACGTCGTATGCTACGTTCAAAGTGAACTTGAAGTCATTCAAGAACTTGGCTTCAAAATAACCACGGGTGCTCAAGTTGTCCTTCAACGATTCGTTGATGTTCTCAATAGCAACGGCCAACGGGTTCTGAGGAGCTGCATACGGAGAGTTGAAGTCGTAACGTACGTTACCCTTTTCATCATACATCAATTCACCGTTTTCATCATACATATAGATCGGATAAATCGGAGCAATGTTCTGCGAGAACATGAAGATGTTCGAGTAATTTGAACCTGTGCTACCGAATTCGTTCATCTTAGTGCTGGCATAAGCGATGTTACCACCTACACGGAACATCTTACCGATATTCTGGTCAATCTTCACACGGGCAGAGATACGGTCGAAGCCTGAACCCACCATATAACCTTCGTCAGTCAAGTAACCCAAAGAAGCATAAGCTTGAGTCTTGTCATTACCGCCAGAAATGTTGATGTTATACTCTTGACGAGAACCGTTTTCAAACGGATCGTTCTGCCAGTCATCGTTCCACTTATAAGTAGTTGCAGCAGGATTCAGCTTACCAGTCAACGGGTCAATCAAAGCATTGTCGGCCACGCCTTTGAACTTGTTGTACTTCAAATATCCCGAAATCAAGTTCTTTGCAGCATATTCACTGGCAGCAGCATAACCCATTTCAGGAGCCAAACTGTTACGTACCGATTCATACATCATTTCATAGTAAGCACCGGCTTCACCTTCTGTGAAGATGTCATAGTTACCTACGCCACGAGCATTGAAACCATAACGTGCTTCAAAGTTGATGCGGGCCTTTCCGCTCTTGCTACCCTTGGTAGTCACGATGATAACACCATTAGAACCACGGGCACCGTACATTGAGTTTGCAGCAGCATCCTTCAAAACAGTCAAAGACTCAATGTCTTGAGTAGAAATTGAGTTCAATGAACCTTCATAAGGCACACCATCCACAACAATCAACGGCTCCTGGCTACTTGAGATAGAACCCAAACCGCGGATGATGATGCTTGAGCTGGACCCTGGAGTACCACTTGAAGAAGCAGTCTGCACACCGGCGATAGCACCTTCAAGAGCCTTGGATACATTGGATACTTGCATTTTTTGAATCTTGTCACCCTTTACAGTTGCAGCAGCTCCTGTAAATGAAGACTTTTTGGCAGTACCGTATGCCACAATCATAACTTCTTCCAATACAGAAGCATCTGCCTTCATAAAGACTTCCATTTCAGGAGCAATAGCTACTTCTATAGTCTTTAATCCGACGAATGAAATCATCAAAGTTTTAGCAGAACGGGGAACGTTCGGCAAGGTAAATTTACCATCTAAATCGGTTACCACACCGATAGGAGGATTTGTACCTTTAATTACAACGGATGCACCAATAACCGGGAGTCCGTCTTCTTCCGAGATAACCGTACCGGTCACCTTAGAAACCTGTGCGTTAATCAGGCCAATACCTATAAATAGGAAAGCCATCAACAGCATCATTTTTCTTTTCATAACTCTCTCTTTTTTTTAATTAAACATTATTTAGTTTTCTCTTTATTCCTCGTTCTGTTTCATTTAAACACCTTTATGAATTGAGCATATTGCTTGATATAGTTCCTCGGGAACTTAACTTTGCATACTGAAAGTTCTTAACATGCAGAATGCAATCGGATGTCAAAAAGATGAAAATATTTTGCAAATATATGCAATTTTATTGTAAATTCCGAATTTTCTTGAAATTATTTATAATTAAAATGAAATCCAGAGCATTTTACAAGCCTAAAGAATGTTATTTCTATGTCTATTAATTTGACAAAATGTCGGTTTCCGATATTATTTTGTATGATTTTCCAAATACGGAGTAGATTGTGGGTAGAACATACCGATTTGTTATAATAAAGTATATAGGTTTCCACTACTTTGATTATGACATCCAATGGGGAACCACAGGTAGCGATAAGGTAGAAACACAATCTTAAAAAGCCGTTTGGAACAGCCGGTAAGACCAGTAAACCTGCCGAACCTCTTTTTATACATATTTTAAACCATTGGATGTTAATGATTTACATTTTCGATAAGTTCCCGAGGAACTTCATCGAGACCGAACGGGTTAAGTCATCGGTAGGACATACCGCTTTGCATAAGATTGTAATCGTGTACCGAGGGATGGAGATGATGGTGTGCAAGGAAATCTGATTCCCGTATCTTTTTACAATATCCTGACTTCTTCTTTAATTCCTTCCAACGATGGCATACATACGCATCGGTGGAAGTATTTCGTTGCAATAAAAAAGATGGTGGCTACGCTCATCACTGAGAATAGCCACCCTGAAAATTATACTTTAAGAGAGAATGTATAATTCACTATAAATTTTGTGATTATTAGTGGTTGTCTGCAACGTCCCACCATACACGCTTCCAGAGACCGTCTTCACCGCCCAACCATTGTTGGATTGCAGCATTGGTGTTTTCTTCGTTAGTTTCCTTTTCAGACGGGTCGTATGTCATACGATAAGGATAGTCGTAGTTACCTTCTGTTACCTGATGTTCTGTCAACGGCATGTACGGGATGTTGTAACGACGCCAGTCAGACCAGCTTTCGATAGCATCTGTCATAAAGCCGGCGAGGAAGCGTTGGGTTACAATCTGCTTCAAGGCTGTTTCCTTGTCGCTTGACAAAGCTACCTTTTCAGAAGCCAAGTATTCTTCGATGCAATTTTCGCCACCAAGCTTAGTAACGTCTGAGTGATAAGTAGCCTGGAAGCCGAATGAAGCACGGATACCGGCTTCGTACAATGCCTTCGGGTCAGCGTTGATCCAGCCCAAAACAGCTGCTTCTGCTTCAACCAAAAGTGTACGTGCAGTGGTAATCAAACCATAAGTAGCACCGGCATTGCAGTAAGTAGCGTTTACGCTTGCACAACCTTCAGCAGCACTAACCACTTCGTCGTTAGATTGAAAACCGAAAGGAACCCCCTTGTAAGCATTGATGTCAGCCGGGTCGCCAGGAGCTGTACCCTTGTAACCGCTCAAAGTGAAGTAAGAGAACATACGCGGGTCATTGTATTCCTTCAAGGCATCCACGATGAATGCGTTAGGAACGAAGTTTT
>JAFQBF010000130.1 GCA_017416735.1 Bacteroidaceae bacterium
ACCTTGGTAATTTTCAACGGGTACTTTTTGCCTTGATAGTTTACGGTGGCAGGCAAGCCGGTGGTGATGCGGTCGATGTAGTATTCGCTCAGTTGGGTATGAATCTTGAACTGGTCGAGTACCTTGATTTCGGCGATGTTGGAATTTGAAGCCACTTGTTGACCGGGAGTGGCATTGACATAGCTCAACTGTCCGTCGATGGGGGCACGAACAATCAAGCCTTCCAGTCGATCCATGCTGCGGAGGAATTTCTTTTGTCCACGTTCCATTTCGTTGCGCAGGAGTTCCTTGCGGATGATGGTCATGGCCGAGTCGTGGCTGAGGCTTTCCATCTGGAGGGCAGTTTTCTTTATGTTGTATTCATACTCGTCCTTGCTCACTTCCAGTTGCGCTTTGCTCTTGATGCCCATTTCGAATTCTTCTTTCTCGAGTCCATAGCTCTTTTGAAGTCGAGTCATTTCGTATTGGGTTTGCAAGGCTTGTTGTTTCAAAGTCAGGCTCTTTTGTTCCATTTCGATTTCGCGTTCCTTGTAGGAGTAGCGTTGGTTTTCCCACTCATCGCGTTGGTCTTCGATTTCGCGCATCAAGTCGGGATTGCTTAGCACCAGGATAGTGTCGCCCTTCTTCATCATCGAACCTTCTTCGGTCACGATGCGTTCCACACTTCCAGCTTCGCGGGTATTTACTTTGATGGTGAGGATAGGTTGTACGAGGCCTTCCACATCAACATACTCCATGAACTTGCCGTTCTTCACTTCGGTAATCTGGATGTTGTCGGTTTCTACACGTAGTTTTCTGGGACCCATTGAAAGGGAGATGACATAAACTAAGAAGATGATGAATGCACCACCTGCCAACAAATAATAACGGTAACGGATGTACCACGGTTTCTTTTCAATCTTGATGTCCATAGTATGATGTTTTTTAAATTTCAGGATAGTTTTCTTCTATTTTCATGTTTCGCTCAAAATCGTAGCCGGTCATGCTGCGCAAGCCGTAATAGAGGCTCCAATAACTTTTCAAGGCCGAGATGTAACTTCGCTGGGCGGCATCTTTCTCGGTGATGGAAGCATTGAGATCGAGGATGGTCGATTTACCTAATATATATAGGCGTTTGGCCACTTCGTATCTTCTGTCAGCGGTACGTGCGGTTTTTTCGGCTACTTCCACGTATTGACTTTGCAGATTGAACTGACGTACCATGCGTGCCACATTCTGTTCGAAGTCCTTCATACCTTGTTCGGCTTGTGTGTTTACCAAATCTACCTGTGATTTTGCTACCCGGATGCGTCCCTTTCCGCGTCCCCAGTCGAGGATAGGGAGGGAAATGCCGATGCTGGCGTATTGTTGGTTCATCGGGTTACGATACGATTCTGCAAATTTGTCGCCCCTTTGTGAGAGCCCGAATTGTACGTATAGATCAGCCTTCAATCCGGCATTGGCCCTGGCGGATGCCAAATTGCTTTGGCTCTGCAACTTCATCCGTTTGTAGGTCTCAGGCTCGGGGCTGTTTTCGTAAGCCATTTGCAATGCATCGCCCAGTGGAATCTCGAATTGGGGCACTTTGTCTTCTGTGATGACACGGATTTCAACTTGCTGGTTAAGTCCGAGGTACGAGCGGAGTATCTGCATCTGGTCTTCCACTTCGATGCGGGCATTCATCATATTCGTTTCTTCGGTCAGTTTGTTGATTTCCAGCTGAAGCATTTCGTTTTCGGTGATGGTACCGATGTTGTAGCGTCCTTCGGCATATCTATATAAGGTATCGGCCGAGGCATAGTTGGAGGACGCTATATCGAGGTTGGTTTGTGCGGTGGCAAGGTTGAAAAAACAATTGCTTGTCTGGCTGGCTACCAGTTCCAGGGCTTCATTGTATGCTTTTCGTGCTTCACGGTAACGGACAGGCTCGATGCGGCGGTCCCACTTCAGCGAGTTATAACCAAAAAGAGCCTGTTCGTAGCCGATGACCACGGGCTGCGTGTTGTAGGCGGTGACGTCGTTTTCCAATTCGTCCATCCGTTGGGTGTTGCTCTTGACGAACAGACTACCGCCTGTAAGTGGGATGTTTTGGTTAATCTTCAATTCCATATCCACGCCTAATTGGTTCTGCTTGACGAATAGGTTTGTACCGTCACCTTGTGTAATCTTGCTGATTTGTTTGTTGAAGTAAGGCGATGAGGTCAAGGTAACAGAAGGCAGATAATTCGCTTTGTAAAAACGATACGACCAGTAGGCTGATCGGTATGTGTGGCGTGCGGCCTCCGCTTCGGGCGAATTTTTCTGTGCAATCTCGATGGCTTGACTCAAGGTCAAGTTCATGGTTTCTTCTTGTGCCGAGGCTTGGCCGGCATAGAGAAAGGCTGCGATAAAGATGATTTTTTTCATATCTAAAAACTTTTATTTATCCATTTATTTTGACATCCGTCAATTGACGTGCCTATATTAATTATACAGCAAAAATCGTGCCAGAACGTTAATGCTCTGATAATGAGCAAAAAGACGTTTTAGGGGGGTGCAAAAAAGTGTGCGAATTCGCACACTTTTGTGCGAATTCGCACACTCAGCACAACGAAATTATGCTTATCTTTGCAAAAATAAGCAAAAAGTGATGGAAACAAAAGGAAAAATACTTATAGTTGACGATAATGAGGACGTGCTCTTTGCGTTGAACTTATTATTGGAGCCGCACGTGGAGAAGGTGAAGGTAACTACCCAGCCTTCACGTATCGAACATTTCATGACCACTTTTGAACCCGATGTGATTCTGCTGGACATGAATTTCAGTCGTGATGCCATCAGCGGACAGGAGGGATTCGATTGTCTGGAGCAAATCTTGAGTATAGACTCCGAGGCGGTAGTTATTTTTATGACGGCCTATTCTGACACGGAAAAGGCGGTTCGTGCCATCAAGGCTGGTGCTACGGATTTTATTCCCAAACCATGGGAGAAAGAGAAACTGTTTGTTACGCTATCTTCTGCAATCAAATTGCGTCAATCGCGAAGGGAAATTAAAAATTTGCAAGCGCAAGTAGAAGTGTTGAGCCGACAAGATAAGGAAGTGCCGATGATGATTGGCGAATCGAAGGTCATGCAGGAAGTGTTCAAGACCATCCGGAAGCTTTCAGAAACCGACGCCAACATCCTGATTCTTGGTGAAAATGGCACGGGGAAGGATTTGGTGGCCCGTTCGCTCCGCTTCTTCTCTCCACGCCAGCAAGCGCCTTTCATTACGATAGACTTGGGTAGTGTGCCCGAGACACTTTTTGAAAGCGAACTCTTCGGTTATGAGAAGGGGGCATTTACGGATGCCCGGAAAGCCAAGGCGGGGCGGATGGAAGTAGCATCGGGGGGAACTTTGTTCCTGGATGAGATTGGTAATCTTTCTTTGGCGATGCAAAGCAAGCTGTTGACGGCTATCGAGAAGCGTAGGATTTCAAGGTTGGGCTCAACAAAGTCGCAGCCGATTGATGTACGATTGATTTGTGCCACAAATTCGGATATCCGCCAGATGGTGGAAGAAGGTAACTTCCGCCAGGATTTGCTGTATCGTATCAATACCATTGAAATACGGATTCCGCCTCTTCGGGAAAGAGGAAATGACATCATTCTTCTGGCCGACCATTTCTTGCAGAAGTATGCCCATAAATATAAGAAGGAAATTCTGGGATTGACCCGCGAGGCCAAACAGAAGTTGATGAAGTATGAATGGCCAGGCAATGTGCGTGAGTTGCAACATGCGATGGAGCGTGCCGTCATCTTGTCGCAGAATGCTTGGATGCGCCCCAATGACTTTATGCTTACACCTGTAGTTGAAAAGAACGATGCAGTGAAAGAAATTCTGAACTTGGAAGAATTGGAAGCTCATGCAGTGAAACGGGCAATGAAGCTATGTGCAGGCAATATATCCGGTGCATCCGAGCTTTTGGGTATCACACGGTACCAGCTTTATCGTAAAATTGAAAAGTTGGGCTTATGAAAGGCTGGCATACGATATGGATTGTCTTGTTGCTGCTCCTTTTAGCCGCTCTTTCCGTAGGTTCTTGCATCTTGTACATGTATGGTCTCTATTTCTGTCTGTTATTTACCGTTTTGGCTATTGTAGTCATCATTTCGTATGTTGTTTACTCCAGACAGATGTTGCTTGGCCGGATGGTTCGTATGGTCGAGGCTATCCGATATGAGGATTTCTCCTTAAACTTTTCGGCTACAGGAAAAAGTAAAATGGAAGACCGCTTGATAGAGGACATCAATGTAGTAATGGAGAAGTTCCGTAGGCATCTTACAGCCAACGAGCAACAATACCAATATTACGAGACGTTATTGGATAGGGCAGATACGTGTCTGTTGGTGGCTGATACAGAAGGAAATGTTCTGTGGATGAATAGGAGTGCGGTACAGGAATTGTGTGGCCATGCCATCCATCAGTTGGAAGAATTGAAGGTTCTGAATCAGGATTTTCCGAATTTGCTTCGGACGTTGCAGCCAGGCGAGGTGAAGGTTATACGTATATATAAGGAAGAGGTGATGCAGGATATGGCGGTAACGATGACCCAATATACGACCAAGGGAACAGATTTGCACCTCGTCAATTTGAAGAACATCCGATCCATTCTTGAAGAAAACGAAATGGAGGCTTGGCAGAAGTTGGTACGTGTATTGACGCATGAAATCATGAATTCCATTGCGCCCATCATGTCATTGAGCGAAACTTTGTTGGAAAGGGCTTCCCTTCGAGGTATGAATGAGAAGGATTATGATATCATGCTACAAGGAATGGAGACCATCCATCGCCGTAGTAAGGGATTGTTGGGGTTTGTGGAAAACTATCGTAAATTGTCGCGTCTGGCTTCTCCAATTTTGGCACCTGTGAAAGTGGGCGATTTGTTGGGTGATGTCCGAAAGTTGGTAACTACATCAGGCATACGTTTTGTATATCGGATAGAAGATGAAAACCAGATACTGATGATTGACCGTTCGCAGATGGAACAAGTGTTGATTAATCTGTTGAAGAATGCCTGTGAGGCTTGCATGGAACAACCGGAGCCGGAAGTTGTCATAGAAACATCTTATTTATCCGAGAAGCATATTTTCCAACTATCCGTAATAGACAATGGTTGTGGTATCTTGCCCAACGTGGTCGATAAGATATTCATCCCTTTCTTTACCACAAAGCCTGCGGGATCGGGTATAGGTTTGAGCCTTTGTAAGCAAATCATGACTTTGCATGGAGGTACTCTTAGTGTAAAGAGCGAAGTAGGGGCAGGTTCTACTTTTATTATGAAATTTCTATGCAGATAGTCTGTTGGTAATAATACAAATAAAAACGCTGTTAGATTTCTAACAGCGTTTTTAGGTTCAAGTCTTATGTCTGGCGGAAGCTGGGGGATTCGAACCCCCGGTACGGTTGCCCGTACGTCAGTTTAGCAAACTGGTGGTTTCAGCCACTCACCCAAACTTCCTTCCTTTGAGGTTCCTGGCGGATTCGAACCGCCGTACACGGTTTTGCAGACCGCTGACTAAGCCACTCATCCAAGGAACCAATTTGTCATTTTATCGCTTGCATCGGTTTGTTTCCCGATTGCGGTTGCAAAGGTACAACCTTTTTTTGAATCTGCAAGCATTTGACCGAAAAAAAACGATGAAATCGCTATTTTTTTTCTTCCGGGCATCCTTCTCGACGCTGGTTGCACCCCATCGGACAGCCCTCACATGGACTGTTCCCTCGTTTTATTCGTTTGAAACAGAGTGCAATGCGGTGTATAGTCCACACTGCACATATAAGCAGGATAATTCCGAGGATAATTTCTTGTTTACTCATAGCCCGTCAAATCATTTTTCCAATTACATTCACTGCGAAAGCTACAACCCATGCCAATGCCGTGGTGTATAAGGCCGCAAAGACAGCCCATTTCCAACTGCCTGATTCCTGCTTGATGGCCGTCAACGTGGCCACACACGGAAAATATATCAGCACGAAGAGCATATAGCCTAATGCTACGGTGGGAGTGATGGGGATGCGATCGGACAAGTTCACACTTTCAATGTCTTCCTCGCCTGTGTAGAGCACACCGAGAGTACTTACCACCAGTTCCTTGGCACCCACACCCGACAATAGCCCGATGCCCAATTTCCAGTCGAAACCCAACGGTTCGATGACCGGTTCGATGGCCTTACCAACCTGACCGATGTACGAATGTTCCTGCTGTTCGGCTACAGTATCGTATGAGCCGCGTGGATAATAACCCAAGAACCATATCAAGATAGATGCCACCATAATGATGCCTCCCATCTTTTTGAGGTATTGCGCTCCTTTTTCCCACGTGTGGCGGAAGATGGCTTTGGCGGTGGGCACCCGATAGGGGGGGAGTTCCATCACAAAGGGCGTGTCATCACCTTTCACCAAGAATCGGCTGAAGAGTCTGGCCATCAATACTGCCAGCAAGATGCCCGTGGCGTAGATTCCCAGCAGTACCAGGCTGGCTGTTCCGGGGAAGAATGCTCCTATCAGCACCAAGTAGATAGGCAGGCGTGCGCTGCATGACATCAGCGGGTTCACCAGCATCGTGATGAGCCGACATTTCTTGTCTTCTATCATCCGGGTGGCCATTACGGCAGGCACGTTGCACCCGAAACCCATAATGAGCGGTATGAACGACTTGCCGTGCAACCCCATCCGGTGCATTATTTTGTCCATAATGAATGCGGCACGGGACATATAGCCCGAATCCTCGAGGAACGAGATGAAGGCATATAGGATGAGGATGTTCGGCAGGAAGACGATGACACCGCCTACACCGCCGATGATACCATCTACTATCAAGTCCTTCAGAGGGCCGTCGGTCATTTGTGTACTCACCAGTGCACCTATTTGTTCCACTATCCATTCGATACCCATCATCGGGTACTCGCCTAATACAAACGTTCCCTCGAACATAATATATAGGAACAGGAAGAAGATGGGGTAGCCCCAGATGCGGTGGGTCACGATACTGTCTATCACACGGGTAGTCTGTTCGCGTTCCACCTCCTGCGCTTCGTGGTAGGTTTCTTTCAGCGCACCGCTGATGAAGCCGTACTTGGCATCGGTGATGGCCTGTTCGCTGTCCTCGTTCATTGCCTTGGCAATAATTTCCGCTTCGCGGTTGCGTACCTCGATGATGTCCTGTCCGTTGGGCAGCGTGCGTACGATGCTTTCGGCGTCACGGTCGTTTTCCAGCAACTTGATGCTGAGGAATCGGGTGGAATACTTGTGGCGGATTCCCTCGTTCTTGCCTATTTCTTTCTTCACGTTTTCGATGCTCTTTTCCAGTATCGGCCCGTGGTTCACATGTATGTGGCGGAAGATGCCGTGGTCGCTGGCATATTGTGCCTCGGGTTCCACGTCCTTGTGCCAAGCTTCTACATCGCCCATCACTTCCTTGCGCACTTGTTTGCGTATGCCTTTGGTGGCATAGTCGCTTCCTTCGTAACTCTCGATGATGACGTGGAATAGCTTGTCGATGCCCTGTCCCGTCCGTCCCACGGTGGGCACGATGGGTACCCCGATGAGTTCGCTCAGCTTTTCGTGGTCAAGGCGATTTCCGCTCGCTTCCAGCTCATCGTACATGTTGAGTGCGATGACCATCTTCACGTTCATGTCGATGAGTTGTGTGGTGAGGTAGAGGTTGCGCTCCAGATTCGAGGCATCGACCACGTTAATGATGAGGTCGGGTGTCTCGTCGATGATATGCTTTCGCACGTATATCTCTTCGGGCGAGTAGGTGGAAAGCGAATAGGTTCCGGGCAGGTCGGTGATGCGGAAGTGGTATCCCTGGAAGGAAAAGAATCCAGCCTTGGCATCTACGGTCACTCCGCTGTAGTTCCCCACATGCTCGTGCGCTCCGCTGGCTATGTTGAACAGCGAAGTCTTTCCGCAGTTGGGGTTTCCCACCAATGCAACGTTGATGATTCGCCGTTTTCCCTTGGCCAGTTCCGCCATCTGTTCGTCGGTCAGCTGTTCGTCCTCGGTCAGTGCGCCGTGATAAGGGTTTTGTATCAGCTGTTTGGCCTCTTCCTCGCTGATGACTTCTATCATCTCCGCCTCTTGGTGGCGTAATGAGATTTCGTAACCCATTATCTGGTATTTCACAGGGTCGCGCAGGGGTGCATTGAGCAGCACTTCCACGGTCTTTCCCTTCACGAAGCCCATCTCGACAATGCGCTTTCGGAAACCGCCGTGTCCCAGCACTTTCACGATAACTCCTTTTTCGCCTGTTTTCAGTTCTGATAGTCGCATAATACTCTTTTTGGAGATGCAAAGGTAATGTATTGCCCCGAGGTGTGCAACTATTTAGATGGGTTTTAAATAATGTCTATCTAATTTAGAATGTTTGTAGAACGGAAAATCTTCTACTAAAATCTTCGTACATTTGCAGTATGTTCAAGCAAAGGGTACAACAATTCATTAACGAAAAGAAGCTGCTGGATACTTATGGCAAAGTGTTGGTAGCATTGAGCGGAGGTGCAGACTCCGTAGCTTTGTTGCGTGTATTGTTATCATCAGGATACAGCTGTGAGTGTGCGCATTGCAATTTCCACTTACGTGGGGAAGAGTCTGATAAGGACGAGCTGTTTGTGCAACATTTGTGCGATAGAATGGGGGCGAAGTTGCATCTCGCTCACTTCGACACTCGGTCGTATGCAAGTGCAAACAAGCTGTCCATAGAGATGGCGGCACGTGAGTTGCGGTATGCTTGGTTCGAAGAATTGCGTGCACAAGTTGGGGCAAATGCAATAGCGGTGGCCCATCATCGCGATGACAGTGTGGAGACTATCCTGCTGAATTTGATACGTGGTACAGGAATCAATGGTTTGAAGGGGATAGCTCCCAGGAACGGATACATTGTAAGACCACTTTTGCAGGAAAGCCGGGAAAGTATCGAGGAATATCTGCGGGCTTTGGAACAAGACTATGTGACAGACAGTACAAACTTGCAGGACGTGTATATGCGAAACAAAATCAGGTTGAACATTCTGCCAATGATGAAAGAGTTGAACCCTTCTGTGGCTGAAAGCATTCAGGAGACAGGGGTGAGGCTGGCTGAAGTGGCAAGGATTTACAACCGCGACCGGAAAGAAGTGCTTAATCGGGTTCTTAAAGAGATTTCGGCCGATGAACGACAGCTATGCATTGTCGATGTATTGCAGGATGTTGCACCAGAATCGTTATTGTATGAAGCCTTGTCCCCTTTAGGTTTTAATGCGGCACAAGTGAAGGATATTCTACATTGTATTATTGCTGAACAATCCGGCAAGCGGTTTCATTCGTTACAGTGGGAAGTGCTGAGAGATAGGGACAGTCTTCTTATTCATCGAAGAGGAGTAGAAGATGAAGCCCTTGAGTTGCTGGTTGATGAGCAGGAAATAACTTCAGGATTCATGGTTCCAAAAGATAGGTTCATAGCTTGTGTAGATGCAGACAAGATAACCCAACCGCTGACCCTGCGCAAATGTCGGGTGGGCGATTGGTTCGTACCCTTCGGCATGAAGGGCAGGAAGAAGGTCAGCGACTACTTGACCGACCGCAAACGCTCTTTGTACGAGAAGGAGAGACAATGGGTGGTATGCAGCGGTGAGGACATCGTATGGTTAGTGAATGAGCGGATTGATAATCGTTTCCGGGTGAAAGAAGATTCACGTAGAGTATTATTGATAAGCATAAAGAAAAAGAAAGTGGATGTTTAAAAAGGACATCCACTTTCTTTTGGTAATTTGCTTTATTGGCAGTATTTCTCAATCAGTTGATCAACAACTGTATCACCCAATTCTTTGGCCTTGGCAAAGTTGGCACAGGCTTCCTTGTTCTTCTTTTGAAGTGCTTGGCAGTAACCCAACATACGGTAAGCTATGGCTAAGCTACTGTCTTTCGCCAATACTTTATTGAAAGTGGCAATGGCTTCATCCAATTGGCTGACGCGCAGATGCACTGAACCTTTTTCCAATAGAAAATCTAAGTTTTCAGGTTCCATTTCCACAGCCTTGTTTATATCATCTAATCCTTGTTGATACATGCGGCACTGCATTTCGGCCTGTTCGCGTTCATAGTAGAAAAGAGCAGTAACATTTCCTGATATGGCTTCATGAAATGTATTGTAGTCTTTTACTGCTTCACGGAACTTCTTGGCTTGGGTCAGGATACCAGCGCGGGCGTAAAAATAAGGGGCGGCATCTGAAAAATAAGGTTTTTTCAATTTGACAATTGCACTATCCATCAAGGCAATCACTTCGTTGATATCTGAGCCTTCAATCAGTTGCTTGGTTTTGGCTGCTGAATAGAAAGTAGAAGCATCGGCAATGGAACTTTGATTCACTTTCTCATAACTGCCGAAGGCTTCCGAATATTTACCCATAGCAAAATAAATGTCACCTTCCAACTGAATGTATAGAGGTTGTGCATCGTTTTTAATGGCATCTTGAACCAAGGATAATGCACGTTCAAAACTCCATCCTTCGTAACTATCTTGTCCTTCTTTAGAAAGTTGGTATGAATAGATGGCTTTAGCTACTTGATAGCAGGTTTCACCCTTGTTGGCGTTTGTTTCAATGGCTTTTTCCAAATCATTGTCGGCCAATTTGTAATTGTCCTTATTGTCCGAATAGATGTACAGGTTCGCACGGCGGATGTAACCTTCGTAGTTGTTCGGATATTGTTGGATAAAGTCATCCAGCAGTGTCCGATAGCTGGCTACATCCATCTGGTTGGCCGACATATAGAGTAATACTACCGCTTGTTCTTCGGTTTCGGGCAATGCCTTCTTGATGCCTATTTTGTTCAGGCTTCCATCATTCATGGATAAGGCATTGATGCTGAGTGCTGCGCCGTAACTTGCACCGATGGCATAGCTTTCAGCACTTTCATTGTCGGCATTCTTTTGAATCATGCCAAGCACTTCTCCGGCCGCGTTCATAATCGGACAACTGACTAACTTTTCACCCGTTTTCATTTCAAGGGTATAATAGAAAGAGTTGTTGCCGATGCTATCGACAGCATTCACTCGGCCGCTCTGTACGGTAGCAGCCTTTTGGGTAGAGTAGGGCAACAGATAGACAATTTCGCCTACTTTTGCAGGCTGGGTAGCCAGTGTAAGGTTGGTGTGTTTCTTTTCTACCGGAGTGTTGAATTTGATGATGTCGTACATTGAGTTGGCACCGTTGATGCTGGTTACATCCAATTGTTTGCCGTCGGCATTGATGATGACGGCTCGTTGTGCACCTTCAAAAAGCGAATAGTCGCTCAGTGCTGTACCGTTGGCATCTATGTAAAAACCGTTACCAGTACCTTTTATTTGGTTGTCTTTGTCATAAGTGACGATTGAGAAGACGGCTTTTTTAGCCTTCTCAGCCCATTTGGGCATTTGTGCTGTTGCCAATTGGGCAACCATGCAACAAGTGATTATCCAAAATGTTCTTTTCATATTTTTCTTTCTTCAATTATTCTTCGTTACCGAAGCCGCGTTGTTTTACGGCTTCATAGATTAAAACTCCAGCTGCGACGGATACATTAAGCGATTCGATGGTACCTTTCATCGGGATTTTGATCCATTCGTCGCACAGGGCAAGGTGTTCATAAGACACGCCTTTGTCTTCGGCACCCATAATGATACAAGTAGGGTCCATATAGTTGGCTTTGCTGTAGTCATAGTCACCCTTTTCGGTGGCGGCTACAATCTTGAAACCGCTGTCTTTTAAGAACTTGATTGTGGTGGTAAGGCTCTTTTCGCGACATACGGGAAGTTTGTGCAAAGCACCTGCCGAGGTCTTGATGGCATCCGCATTCACGCTGACACTGTTCTTGGCGGGGATGATAATACCATCGACGCCGGCACATTCGCAAGTACGTGCAATGGCACCGAAGTTGCGTACATCGGTGATGCCGTCGAGCATAATGAGCAGCGGGTTCTTGCCTTCTTCAAAGAGGAAGGGAACCAAGTCTTCCGTCTTTTGGTAGGTGATGGAAGAGATGTATGCCACTACTCCCTGGTGGTTCTTACGGGTAATCCGATTGATTTTTTCTACCGGTACACGTTGTACGGGGATAAGGGTACCCTTGAGCACGGCAAACAGTTCCTTCGAGAGGTCACTCTGGATGTCACGCTTTACTAAGATTTTGTCTATTTCCTTGCCTGCCTGGATGGCTTCGATTACGGCACGTACGCCAAATATCATTTCTGTTTTTTCTGTCATCATTATAGGTTTTCGTTGTTAAGTAATGCCTTGGCGTTGTTGAGTGCAGCTTCGGTCAGCATGGCACCGCTCAACATATGGGCTATTTCGTTGATTCTCTCTGTATGGTCAAGTGGACGGATGTGGCTGTTGGTGCCAGTATCCGTATCTTCCTTATATACTTTATAATGGTGTGCACCGCGTGCAGCAATTTGCGGCAAGTGGGTGATGCTGATGACCTGGCGGTCGGCTTTGCCCATCTCTTGCATAATCAAGGCCATCTTTTCGGCAATGGATCCGGAAACTCCCGTATCAATTTCATCAAAAATGATGGTGGGAAGCTGTACGGCACCGGCTATCATCGCTTTGAGCGATAGCATCACACGGGCTATTTCACCGCCGGATGCAATGGATGCAACGTCTTGAAGAGTACCGTTCTTATTGGCGGAGAAGAGGAAGCTGACACTATCCATACCGCTTGCATCGGGTTCCTTCCGGGGGGTAAGTTGTACGGCAAAACGTACGTTGGGCATACCCAACGGCACAAGATATGCCTGCATTTGTTTCTCTATATCTTTTGCTGCAATCGTGCGGACGTTTGTGAGTAATCGTGCTGACGTTTTTACCTTATTATATAACTCATCTTTTCGACGGGTCAATTCATTGATTCGGTCGTCACTGGAAGTGATGGCATCGAGTTGAGTACGCAAGTTGCCCGCAAGTGCGATAAGTTCTTCAACGGTAGAGGCTCGATGTTTTTGCTGAAGTGAATAAATCAGATTGAGCCGCTCGTTCACAAAATCGAGGCGTGCAGGGTTGAATTCCACTTCTTCGCAGGCATTGGCTGCTTCTTGTGCCAAATCTTTCAGCTCGATGTAACAGCTGTCCAATCGGTTTACCCATTCTTCGGCAGGAGCATACACCCTTGCGATATTTTGAAGTGTCTGCATACATTCCTTGGTGACGGCAAGGAGGTTCATTTCGTCTGATTCCATCAGTTGGTCAATCTTGTAAAGACTGGCTTTGATGTCTTCAGCATGACTGAGTATCTCTGCTTCCTGTTCAAGTTCTTCCTGCTCGCCATCTTGTAGATTAGCTGTTTCTAATTGCTCAACTTGGTAGCGGATATAATCTTCGTCCTGACGGCTTTTCTCTGCTTGTTCGATGAGGGCTGCCAGCTCGCGCGATGTTTGCTTATATTCTTTGTATAAACTCTTGTATTCCTCCAGTTCTGTCTCGTCGTGTGCCAAGATATCCAACACGCTCATTTGGAAATCTTCGTGGTTAAGAAGAAGATTCTGGTGCTGGCTATGTACATCGATAAGCTTCTCGCCAATGGCCTTCATTTGTGCGAGCGAGGCGGGTGTGTCGTTGATGAAGGCACGGCTTTTGCCCGAGGCCAACAATTCGCGACGAAGGATGCATTCACCGTCTTCATATTCGAGGTCGTGCTCCTCGAAAAACTCTTCCAGATGGTAGGATGAGATGTTGAATTTTGCTTCAACGATGCACTTTGTCGCACCTGTACGTATGGCTTTGATATCTGCGCGTTGACCCACCAGGAGACCGATGGCACCAAGGATGATGGATTTACCGGCACCCGTCTCGCCTGTGATGACGGAGAATCCTGAATGGAAGTCGATATCAAGCGACTCTATCAATGCATAGTTCTGTATGTGGATGGATTGCAGCATGGTTATAAAGTTTGTACCAACCGGTCGATAATGTCTTTGGCTACTTCCGCTTTATCCTTTAGAGGGTAAGGAGTAGCGCCATGGCGGTCGATGATGGTAATCTTATTGGTATCTACACGGAAGCCTGCACCCTTATCATTGAGGGAGTTGAGAACAATGAAATCGAAGTTCTTTCGTTCAAGTTTTCCTTGTGCATTGGCGGCTTCGTCATTTGTTTCAAGCGCAAATCCTACCAGTACTTGGCCTTCTTTCTTTGATGCACCAAGTGAAGCGGCAATGTCTTGCGTAGGCTTCAACTGTAACATGAGGTCATCTTTTTCACGCTTGATTTTGTTGTCGGCTGTATGGTCAGGGGTAAAGTCGGCCACAGCTGCACATAAAATGCCGGCATCGGCATCCGTATATGCTTTTTGGGTGGCTTCGTACATTTGTGCGGCACTTTCTACATCGATGCGCTGAATGTTTGGATGATGAACTTGCAAAGTTACAGGACCGCTTACTAACACAACTTCGGCACCGCGTGCGGCACATTCTTCTGCCAAGGCATAGCCCATCTTGCCAGATGAGTAATTGCCGATGAAACGTACTGGGTCTATTTTCTCGTAAGTAGGCCCTGCTGTGATAACCACTTTCTTGTCTTTAAGATCTTGTTGTTGTTTAAAGAATGTTTCGAGAACTTCTACTATCTTTTCGGGTTCTTCCATACGGCCTTTTCCCACCAAATGACTGGCCAGCTCGCCAGCAGTCGGCTCAATGATGTGGTTGCCGTATGAACGAAGAATGTCAAGGTTCTTCTGTGTTGATGGATGGGCAAACATATCAAGGTCCATAGCTGGTGCCACAAATACGGGTGCTTTCATCGAGAGGTAGGTGGTGATAAGCATATTGTCGGCCACACCGTGAGCCATCTTCCCGATGGTGCTGGCTGTAGCTGGTGCAATGACCATAGCATCCGCCCAAAGCCCCAAATCGACGTGGCTGTGCCAAGTACCGTCGCGCTGCGAGAAGAACTCGCTGATGACGGGTTTGCTGGTCAGTGCCGAAAGGGTGATGGGTGTGATGAATTCTTTGCCCGCAGGGGTGATGACCACCTGTACTTCAGCACCTTTCTTGATAAGTGCACGTATGAGTATAGCCGCTTTGTAGGCGGCTATACTTCCGGTTATACCTAATACTATTTTTTTTCCTTTCATATTCATTTAAAAAGCTTAGTCTCGCGTAGTCTGATTTTAGTCAATACGTTTTTAGTGTTCAGTGTAAAGTCTCCTTGCATTATCCAACTGTAATAACCTGGGTCTTTCAGAAGAATTTCTGTCACTGGCATACCTTTGTACTTGCCGAAATTAAAGACTTCCACGCCTTGGTCGTTATAAACGATACGACCTGCAAAATCCACGTTCTTGTTAAAGCACGAGTAATTGGAAAGGAAGACTATGTCGTTCTCCAATGTATCTGGATAGCGGTCAAGCTGCGCCTTGAGTACTTCGTATGTAGCACGTGTGTCGGCTTCGGCTGTGTGTGCATCTTCCAGATTCTTGTTGCAATAAAACTTGTAAGCGGCACTAAGGGTACGTTGTTCCAATTTGTGGTAAATAACCTGTACATCCACAAACTTACGCTTCATAAGGTCGATGTCTATACCTGCACGGAGAAACTCTTCGGCCAGCACGGGGATGTCAAAACGGTTGGAATTGAATCCAGCCAAATCGCAGCCTTCAATATCTGTCGCAATCTTCTTGGCCACATCCTTGAAAGTGGGGCAATCCTTTACATCTTCATCATAAATGCCGTGAATGGCCGATGAATCTTCAGGGATATGCATTTCAGGATTGATTCGTAGTGTCTTGCTTTCTTCGTTTCCGTTTGGATAAACCTTGAGATAGCAAATTTCCACGATTCTATCCGAGTTTATATTGGTGCCCGTTGTTTCCAAATCGAAAAACACCAACGGGTTTTTCAAATTCAATTTCATGCTTTGAAAGGTTTAGTCGTTCAACATCATTGGCATCAGAAGCATCAGTACATCTTCTTCAGCATCTTGCTCTACCGGTACAATGACACCTGCACGTGAAGGGTCGGCCAATTCCATTACGATTTCTTGTGATGAGATATTGTTCAGTATGTCGATGAGGAAGGTGGATTTGAATCCGATGCTCATCGGATTCCCTTCATATTGACACATCATTGTTTCTTCTGCAGAGGTAGAGAAGTCGATGTCTTGTCCTGAAATCTGGATGGAATTCATGTCAAGGCGAAGTTTAATCAAGCTGCTGGCTGCAGATGAGAACACGGATACACGCTTCAAACCGCTGACGAATGCTGCGCGGTCTATTGTAGCCCGGTGCGGGTTATTTTGCGGAATTACCGAGTTGTAGTTAGGGTAGCGACCTTCTATCAGACGGCAGGTCATCGAATAATTCTCAAGTGTGAACATGGCATTGCGGTCGTCGAATCCGATTTGCACATCGCCTTGTTCTTTCGGCAGGAGGTTTTTGAGTAAAGTTGCCGGTTTCTTGGGAAGAATGAATGCTGCCTTTTCACTTCCACGTGCCTTATATGTTTTGTTTCGTACCAACTTATGGCCATCCGATGCCACGAAGGTAATGTCTTCTGTCGTAATGTCGAAATAGATACCATTCATTACAGGGCGAAGTTCATCATCGGCTGTCGCAAAGATGGCACGGTTGATACCGTTCATCAAAACTTGTGCACCCATGCTTACACTCACTGCATTGGTTCCCAAATTGCTTGCTTGCGGATATTCATCGGCATTTTGTCCCATTAAACTATATTTACCGTTTTGATACTTCACGATGATTTCCATCGTTTCACTGACTTCGAACGTCAATGGTTGTTCGGGAATTTCCTTCAAAGCATCGAGGATGGTCTTGCTGTTTACGGCAAAGCGTCCGTCGCCATCATTCTCAATGACTTCAAGCGAAGTGGTCAGTGTAGTTTCACTATCCGATGCGGTAATAGATAAGGCACCGTCTGTCAATTCTAACAAGAAACAATCGAGGATTGGCAATGAATTCTTCGAGTTGATGACACGGCTGATAGCCTGCAAATGACTGTAAAGTCCTGTGCTTGATACAATGAATTTCATAGGTAATATAGTATTTTATTTGTTTTCAAATTATTATGCATAAATTAAGTGCCAAAGATAATGAAAACTTTGAATATCTGAAGCAAAAAATAGGCCAAAAATTAGCTCCGTTCAAACAAAAAGTGTACTTTCGCACAAAAATTAAAAGAAAAAGGAAATGGAATTAACAGGTAAAGTAATCGCCGTGCTTGAACCGAGAGGCGGCGTATCGAAGACAGGCAATGCTTGGAAAGTACAAGAATATGTAATCGAAACCCACGAACAATATCCACGTAAGATGTGTTTCGATGTGTTTGGCGAAGACAAGATTAATCAATTCAACATACAGGCAGGTGAGGAGTTGACCGTTTCATTCGATATTGATGCCCGCGAATGGCAAGGTCGTTGGTTCAATTCTATCCGTGCATGGAAGGTGGAACGTGTGGCTGCGCAACAACCCGATCCGACTGGTGGTGACGTACCTTTTCCGCCAATGAATGCAGCTCCGGTAGATTTCTCGGCCGGTGATGAAAAGGATGACTTGCCATTCTGATTCAGGTATAAAAAAAGAGGTTTCATCGAAACCTCTTTTTTTGTATTTATGAATTCATACTCATTAAAAACTCTTCGTTGTTCTTGGTATTTTCCAATTGGCTTTTCAAGAAAGTCATGGCTTCTATTGGATTCATGTCCGACAGATACTTGCGGAGTACCCACATGCGGTTTTGAGTCTGGTCGTCCAACAGCAAGTCGTCGCGGCGAGTACTTGATGCAATGAGGTTTACAGCCGGGAAGATACGCTTGTTGCTCAAGTTGCGGTCAAGCTGAAGTTCCATATTACCAGTACCCTTGAATTCTTCAAAGATTACTTCGTCCATCTTCGAACCTGTATCGATAAGGGCAGTTGCAATGATGGTGAGTGAACCGCCACCTTCGATGTTTCGTGCTGCACCGAAGAAACGCTTGGGCTTGTGCAATGCGTTGGCATCTACACCACCGGAGAGTACCTTTCCGGATGCTGGAGATACGGTGTTGTAAGCACGTGCCAAGCGGGTGATGGAGTCGAGGAAGATAACTACATCGTGTCCACATTCTACCATTCGTTTGGCTTTTTCAAGTACGATACCGGCAATCTTGACGTGGCGTTCGGCAGGTTCGTCGAAGGTAGAAGCAATTACTTCTGCCTTTACGCTGCGGGCCATGTCGGTTACTTCTTCCGGACGTTCATCGATAAGAAGCATAATCATGTAAGCTTCCGGATGGTTGGCTGCAATGGCATTGGCAATATCCTTCATCAAGATAGTCTTACCGGTCTTGGGCTGAGCCACAATGAGAGCACGCTGACCCTTGCCAATCGGAGAGAAGAGATCGACTACACGAGCCGAGTGGTTGTCCTTGATTCCGTTGCAAAGTGTAAACTTCTCATCCGGGAAAAGCGGTGTAAGATGGTCGAACGGCACACGGTCACGTACCAATGCAGGATCGAGGCCGTTGATTTTGGTTACCTTTACCAAAGGGAAGAATTTTTCACCTTCCTTTGGAGGACGGATAGGGCCTTCCACTACATCGCCGGTTTTCAATCCAAACAGCTTGATTTGTGATTGTGACACGTAAATATCGTCTGGTGAAGAAAGGTAATTATAGTCTGAAGAACGAAGGAAACCATAACCGTCGGGCATAATTTCAAGTACACCTACACCGTTTAGGATTCCATCAAAATCATATTGTGGCTTGCGTGGTTGTTCTTGCGGAGCTTGTTGCGGTTGTGCGGCCTCATCTTCGGTAGCAGAAACAGCCTCGTTGTTTTTACGCTGGTTGTTCTTGAAGTTGTTGCGTGGCTGGTTGTTGTGCTGCATTGGTGTAGCTTCACCTTTGGTCGCTTCGAACTTTCCGATAAGTTCACTTGGCAATTCCATTTTTTCCGAAGGCAAATCCTCGATAGCTATAAAGTCTTCGGTTTGTACAGGCTTTACATCAGCTTCAAATGCATTTGTTTCTGATTCAGTATCAGGATTTTCAGTTTTCACTTCAGGAGTTGTTTTTTCTTCCGCTGCCTTCTCTGCTTTGGGCTTCCGTCCACGTTTTTTTGCAGCCGGCTTTTCTTGTTCCTTTTCCTGTTGCGGCGTTTCGCTTACGCTAACTTCTTCCTGTTGAGGTTCTTTGGCCTGTTCGGAGTCGGTTGTGTTATCGTTGTTGAAAAGTGGCTTGGCTTGCATTTCAGGTGTATTGGCCTCAAGTTTTGTTGCTTTATCTTTAGTGGCGGTATATACCTTGTCTCCTTCCTTTTTTACGCTTACGCGAGTCCTTTTTTTGGGTTGCTCTTTCTTTTCAGAGGAAGCGTTTTTTCTGGCTGCATTGGCTACAGCTTGTTCATCAAGGATAGAGTAAACTAAATCTACCTTACTGGTTATTGTCTCAGCATTTTTAATTCCCAACTCTTTGGCGATGGTTTGCAGTTCCGACAATTCTTTGTCGTTCAATTGAATGATATTATACATAGATGTATATTAAATGATTATTAATTTTTGGTGGACATTCATATAACAAATCAAACCCTATAAAATGGGATAGATAACCTTAATGAATGTTTAAAGTGAATTATAAATGAAAAGCAGTTACAAGATGATGCAACTACATATTTATCGACCACAAAAATAGATGTTTTTTTTGGGTTAACGAAAAAAAACGGAATTTTTTTGTTTACATAATCCGAAAATATATTAATTTAGCCGAAAATTGAAATCATTGATAATATTAAAACATTTCTATCCATTATGAAAAAAGTGATTTTTACAGAAAAGGCTCCTGCAGCTATCGGTCCTTATAGTCAAGCCATCGAAGCAAACGGTATGGTATTTTTGTCTGGTCAGCTTCCTGTTGATCCTGCTACAGGTGAGTTTGCACCCGGTGGCGTTGCTGAACAAACTACCCAATGCTTTGAGAATATCAAGAGCGTGTTGGCTGCTGCCGGCTTGACAACTGCCAATATCGTGAAGACAACAGTTTTCTTGGCCGATATGTCTTTGTTCGCCGAAATGAATGCGGTATATGCTACCTATTTTGAAGGTGATTTCCCTGCTCGTTCAGCTTTTGCGGTAAAGGCTCTCCCAAAGGGTGCGTTGGTCGAAATTGAAAGCATCGCTGTCAAGTAATGAGCATGTGGATATCTCCGGGCGGATGGTTCTCGTTGGAGTATCCCGCCGGTTGGTCGGAATTTGAAGATTCAGAAGAAACCTTCCTGTTCTATAATCCTAACCAATGGAACGGAAATTTCCGTATCTCGGCTTATAAAGGCGAAAACAAGGATTATGCTTCGCAATGTGTAGCCTACGAGCTGAAGAACAATCCCATATCATCTCTTGCCCAAGTAGGTGATTGGGCTTGTGCTTATAGTGCCGAAACTTTTCAGGAAGGTGGGGCTTGGTACACTACTCACATTTGGGTAACGGGTAAGAAGGATATTTGTTTCGAATGTTCGTTTACCGTGGCCAAGGGCAGTGCGCGCCATGCTGCCGAAAACATTATGCGTTCGCTGAAAGTACGCACGGGCAAGGAAGGCAAGGAAATTATCCCCATCCGTGTACTCGAAATCGGCGAAGTGAATGCAGCTTTCGAATGGGTATCGACCACCGTCAAGAAAACCTTGACCAAGGACTTTACTTCTCAGGAAGCGGACATCGAGAAACTTCAGAAGTTGATGGAGGAAGGCAAGATTCAATCCAACCAACGTACCGCTTGGGAAAGCATCGGCTTGGCATTCGGTACGATTCTTGAAAATGAAATGGAAGGTATGACATGGGTATCGGTCATCGACGGTAGCCGTGAATACGCTGCTCTTCAATTCGGAGATTTGCTTTTCGACCCTGCTTCGCTTATATGGAATAAGGTAAAGTCGAAACAATCCATCGACTTAAAGGCAGAGTTTGCACGAATCAAGGAAGAAGTAGAGAAGCGCCTTTAAGTATGGTGTTGCCAGACAAGTGCGATGGCGAATCTTCTATACAGGAAGATGAATTTAAAAATTGGTTTCAGCCTTCAGACTTATTGAAGGCTGAAACCATATTTTAAATTTATATTTCAGTATGATGATTTTCCATATTATGGCGTTAAAAAAGCACCGATGGAAGAATCTACGATAATCAGTCATCAACTTTCTATCTCACTCAATTCCAGCCAACGCATTGTTTTCTCGTCTATCAAGTCGTTGAGTTCGGGAAGACGCTTGGATTTCTCGGTCAGCTCATCCACGGAAAGTGTACCGCTACAAAGTGCCGCTTCGATGTCTGCCTTTTCTTGTTCAAGTTCGGCTATCAACGTTTCCAGTTGTTCGAATTCCTTCTTTTCCTTGAAGGTCATCTTGCGCTTGTCGTTCAAGCGGACACGGGCGGTCTTTTCTTCCTTCGGCTTTTCCTGTTCCTTTTCGTGCTGCTCCTTGGCATCTTTCCAGTCACGGTATTGGGTATAGTTGCCCGGGAAATCGCGGATGTCGCCCTGCCCATTGAACACCAACAAGTGGTCCACCACTTTATCCGTGAAATAACGGTCGTGGCTCACCACGATGACGCATCCCTTGAAGTGCTGGAGATATTCTTCCAAT
>JAFQBF010000131.1 GCA_017416735.1 Bacteroidaceae bacterium
CTTGGCATTGCTGTACAGCCCACATTCCGGGGGTGCCGCTGCCTTGCAGAATCTGTACCGGTGGATGCTTCGCTGCCGTCCACTGATGGAAGAGTTGGACGGATTGGGTTATAACAAGTATCGCCACAGTTTCCTGAAACAGGAAGTGGCGGTCATCGTGAAGTATTTAGGAGAGCCGTAACAAATAGTTTCTACGGCCAAAAGTTGTACAACTTTTCCGAATTGTTGAAGAAGAGTTGGGCAAATAAACTATTTGTCTGTCTTCCCCTTTTTGTCATCCAGACGCCCTCTTCCCCTTTTGTCATTCAGAGCGAAGCGAAGAATCTCGTGTACATCCACGTGTATGTTCCCGAGATCCTTCGCTTCGCTCTGGATGACAAATTATGCTACAAGGAGGATAAAAAACTCAAAACTCATCACTCAAAACTCACAACTCAACACTCATAACTCCAACTCCCCTTGCTTCGGCAGCACCTTCCCCAACCAGTTCTCGTTGTCCCAGTTCACGGGACCGTCGGGGATGTCGGGCGTGCCGCCCTCACGGAAGTTCACGAAGCGGCCGTTGAACAGGTTGTAGCGGAAGGAGGCCACGCCCAGCTGACCCAGGTGACGGAACTTCACCTTCTGCACGTGAATCCGGGTGACGCCCTGCGTGCGGTCGCGCTCGATGGCGAGGCCGAAGTCCGCCTTGTTGAAGAATGCCGCCGAACCGCTGACATCGTACATCGTGGGCACCGGGTACTTCCCGCTTATCGGGTCTTTCTTCATCTTCGTGGGGTGGGCGGCCAGCACCACCAATACCTGACGGCGGTGCGCGAAGCTTCGGAGCTTCTCTAAGAACTCGCTGATGTACTGCGTCTCGCTTTGCCCCGTCGGAATCTGATGCTCCAGGCAGTTGTACGGGTCGAGGATGAAGACACGGATGCCCTTGCGGCGCACCAATGCCTCCGCCTTTTCTAAGATGGTGTCCACCCGGTAGCCTTCCTCGGGCAGGATGTCGAAGAAGTTGCGGCTCAGGTAACGGACGGCAGCGTCGAACTCCATCGGTGTCATCGTCCCCAGTTTGAAGCGCTTGCCGATGAGCTTCTCCATCAGCTTGGGGTGGTGCAGCGTCACGGGGAAGTTCTCGGGACTGAACCACGCACAGCGCCAGTCGTACCTCAGCGACAGGCGCACCGCCATCTCGTCCAGGAACTCGCTCTTGCCGTCACCGGGGATACCCGTGACAATCATCAGCCGTCCCACCTCCACGCTGAGCAGGTTGTCCAGGTCGCCCATATCGAGGGTGGCTCCCTTCTGCAGGCCTTTCTCGAAAAGCGCCTCCAGTTCCCCGCGCACATCGCCGGCGGTGAAGACCCCTTCCAGCGGCACTTCCTGCGCTTCTTCTATCGCTGTCCTCAAAGCTGACACTCCGCCCAGCTGAAGCAGCTCGTTGGCATCCTTGCAGCCCTCGCCATAGGTCACGATGCGGCATTTCTCTTCGCCGAATCTTCTGACAAGTTCCTCTCTCAGTTCCAGCCCTTTCGCATCGGTATCGGCGGCGATGTAGATGCGTGCCTTGTTCTCCAGGTGCGTCTCGATGAAGTCCTCCAGCCAAGTGAGGTTCTTCTGTGCGCCGTTCGGCACGCTGACCACATCGTCCCGTCCCGCCACGAGGAACGAGAGGGCATCCATCTCGCCCTCGGTGATGATACATTCCGGCGTGTCGCGGATGTGGTCGATGCGCCACGGCACGAGTTTGGCATCCTTTTCGAGCATAAAGTGCTTCGCCCCGTCGCGGTACTTGCGGTTCACGAGTTCACCCTCCACCGTATAAGGGAAGACGATGCATTTCTCTATCTTTCCCGTCTGCGGCATCTTGCGGCATACTTTGACGATGCCTTCCGCTTCGGCTACTTCGGCAGGGATGCCCCTGTCCGAGAACCATCGGCACATATTTTCGTCGAGCGGTTCCTCGTTGGTGAGGCGACCGGGTTTCTTGTGGGTCTTCGCCTCCTGCCTGTTTTTCGGTTGCGGTGTGTATGCCATTTTCTCGGTCTTGCCGAAGAAGAAGCTCTTGCCGCAGTAATGGCAATGGGCGATGCATTTCTCCCAATCCACCGACAGGGATTTGTCCCGTTTGTCGGTGCGGTTCGCGTGACATTCCGGGCAGAACTGCTTCTTCTTCCCGTCGTTCACGATGCCAAGGTCTTTCAGTTTTTTGTAATCTATTTCCATCGTTATAAATCGTTTAAATCCTTTTGTCATCCAGAGCGAAGCGAAGGATCTCGAGTACATCCACTTTAGGCTGCGCTATGCACCCGAGATCCTTCCTCCCTTCGGTCGTCTGGATGACAACTCATCACTCATCACTTATAACTCATAACTCAAAAAATCCACTTCCCGTCACACCACACCGCCTGCTCATTCGGTCGGGGCGGAGCATCGCTCGGTATCACGACCCCGCAATACGAACGCTGACCCGTGGTGGGGTCACGGTCTTCATACTTGTACTTCCCCTTGTCGATAGGTTTTTGAAGTTCCTCCACCAACTTTCGGAAGGTAGCACTGCCGGGCGTGTTGAAGAAACAGAAATACCGTTTGGCTTCGGAAGGAGAAACAATGTGGCTTTCATGAGCAACGGACTGGACATGCTCCTTGAAAAGCTGGAGCACCTTATCGAAGCGCTGCACAAAAGCCTTTCCCAAACCACTGCGCATCGCCATGAGTTCTATCCACGACTGTTCATTGCGCAATTCGTCCACATAGCGTTCCCAAGCCGGAGTGAAAGAAACAGGATTCAAGCCGTCGTCGTCTTTTTCTTTTAACGACGAAGTCGTTTTTCTTTCTTCTTTTCCTTTTCCTTCTCCTTTTCCTTTTACTTCAAAAGATACTATGTCACTCTTTTCCGAACTAACTCCGCTGATTTCCAACGAGTTTTCTTTTTCCTTACGGCGTTTATACGCTTCAATTCTGGCGCGTCTATCCTCGAACGGCTTCATGACTTCGATGAGTTTAGGCGACAGGAACGTGGTTTCCGTACAACTGAACAGCCCGTAATTTTCCATAATCCGTTTCAGTTTGGGAAGACGTATCCGTAACTGCCTGGCCAAGGATTTCAGCACTTCGATGTCACCGATGTAGTCGTCCTGTGTGCGCAGGTACTCCATCAACGCCCAATAGATGCCGTAGCCTTCCATTCCTTCCTTTTCGATGAGGTTCATTACCTCGCTGGTGTTCCGCATACTCACTTCGTGCGGAATGTACTGGTCTTTTTTCATGATAAAAAGTTTTAAATTATTAGTTCACGACAAATGTATGTATTAACCATGAAAAGATTGCTTTCGCAAAATTCCCATAAATAAAGGGGCTATTTCTTCGCAAGGGAAAGCGTATATTCATCCATCAAAAGTAAGGTTTCCGCCACATCTATCGCTTGTTTCCATACAGCCAATTCTTCGGGTCTCATAACACCTGCCGATTGTTTTTTAATGAGAATATCTTCAGTCAGAAGATGAAGGTCGCACCCAGTCCGTATCACTTTATTAAGATGGTTGTTATAGGTCCGCTCCTTCTCTGTCAGCTTAATACGACAGACATCGGTCAGGAACCTGTAATACTGCTTGTTCACCTGGTTATGGATGACGCTTGGTGCCAACCTTAGTTTCACCAATGCACAATAAACGCACAGCATGAAATCTGTTTCACCATAAGTTTCATTGTCCACTACCATCATCCTGCATGTATGGTTGAAGTATCGCTGATGCAAACCACTGATACAATTTGCCAACAATTCTTCATCTACCCATTCATGAAAAATGGCCGACTTCGGTCTTCCTTTAGGCTTGGGAAAGTTTTTTACCTCCGTTTCCGGTTCCAACTGCTTGATGAGGTCATTAAGTTCATCTCTCATTGCAACTAATCTTTCAACTACTTTTTTCATTTTTAGAGTTATTGCGAGGAAGAGAAACGGCCCTGAGTCTAGAATTCCTTGCTTCACTCTGGTTAATAATATTGGACAAGACAAAACTGGCCAGCAATGTCTGTCTTGTACGATTGCTGACCACAAAATTAGATTGCAGAGATAGGCTTTTGCAAGAGAATTCCTACATTTCAAAAGGAGAGGTGTGATTTGGAATTTTCACACCTCTCCTTGTTGTTTTCACTTATGGTTCGTACCTCTTGAACTCCTCGTAGGCACGTTGGCATTCCAAAATATAGAGGCCTTTTTCGTCTCTTGGAATTTTTTCCAGAGAGTTTTGTATGCTTGTGTTCTTTGTTATGTAAGATTGAAAGTTCATTTCTTCCAAATTTATCATGAAGGAATTAGCAATAATATGGATACATTTTTCATAAAGAGGTTTTAATGTATCCCCATTTTCCAATTGAGAAATTTCTTCCTCTGTCAAATCCTTGAATTGCCGTTGTACACCCTCTTTCGTTTGTAGCTTATACAAGTCTTCCACTGCATCTCTCAACACTTATTTGTACCAACTTCCACAATTAATACTTTGCACATCATAGCTCGTCCACCTTATGGAAAGATTCTGGATGTAGGTAAACAGCCAATCCTTTCTGCCCCATATATATTCTTCTTTATCTTCCCATTCTGGAAGTATCCACCGCCTCGCGCTTCTTCTCCTTATATCCACCCAACTTATAAATAAATGTCAGCGATATCTTCCGGTTGTCAAAATCTATACTTCGATCCATCCGTTGGCCTTCCCAATCTATCTCTGTATGAGGACTGGAAGTTTGGAAAAGATCCGTCCCTTTTAGAATAACCTTGGCCTTACCATTGGTCGAAGTCCATTGTATTGAAGCATCTATACTACCCATCGGACAGATGTCGTAAAAACCTTGGATAGCCGCCGACTGATACCTTCCCGAAAGGTTTGCCACAAGGTCCGGCTTACGGGAAAGGATGAAAGTATTGCTGGTAGTCAGTACCGCCGAGAGTCTCTGACGGTTAAAACCTATCTGATGGAAATCGTCCAATTTGTCATGAGAGAGCAAACCGATGGCAAAGACACGGCCATTCCACCATTTTCCTACCTGATATGAAGCCATCAGTTGCAACATCCAAGAACGACGAAAATCGAAATTTACAAATTGATTTACCTCAGCCAATCGGTCAGGAACTTGATACGGAAGCTGGAAGAAACTGCCAGGATTGTCCTGATATTGCAAGCCTACCATGTATTTGTTTTTCCACAGATAATTAAGGTTCAACGTATAGTTGGAGAAAGGCTTCAACGAAGGATTTCCATGTACTTCGGTATAACTATCCATATATTGTACCAAGGCTTGCATCTGCCAATAATTGGGATAGATGCATTCGCTGGTGAATGAAAGTTGTAAAGTATGTCCGTCAGCAGGTTGACAAGTGAGATTCATTGTGGGATAGAGATGCCAACTATGGCGTTCACGCGCATCATAAAGCTCTGTTGCCATCGACACCTCCCCCGACAACCACTTTCCGAAACTATGCGATGCTCCTACATACATATTCAGTGTGTATTCTTTGCGCAAGTCCCGAAGCGAGTTTTCAGGAATGGGTTCACCGGTAGTCGGGTCAAGATAGAACTGATAGGTGTTGTCATGAGTGGCAGTATATTGAACGCCATAATTCAAGCCCGTACCATTTTTCAAAGCATGTTCCTGATGTATATAAAACAGCCAACGGTTGATACGTTGATTGTTCCGGTTATCATACACGGCTTCCTCACCCTGAAGGGTCGAATGAATCTTTTCTTCCGTAGGGCTCGTGTAGAAGAGGAAGTCCACTCCTGCTGATAATCCGAAGGAAGACTGATAATCGGTCTTTACATTGTGAAGTGTTCGGGTACCTTCAGTCAATCGGTCGCTTGTTGCGGTGCCTAACATCTCTGTACGGTCATAACCCATACGATGATTACCATTATATACTACACCCAACTGATGCTGTTTCCCCAAACTGAAATCCATCCCTAAACGATAGTCCCATCGCTTACCTCGACCTCCTCCTCGAGTATCGAGTGTCAATTCATGAAGTTGATTATCTACCGTATGCCATGAAGTCTTCTCAAATAGGTTACGAGTTCGGGAATCACTATAACCTACCATCGCATCCAAAGAGAAATGGCTGGAAGTATAAAGCAAGACCCCTTGACCTTTTCCAGATTCATGACTGTCTTTCTGAAAAGTACCCTGTACCTCACCCGACCATGCAGGTTTCTGCCCGATCGTTTCTTTCAGTACTACATTTATCATTGCCCCACGAATACCATAACGAGCCGGGGCAGCATACATCACTTCGGTCTTATCCAATCTATCGGCGGGTACACTTTCAAGCAAAATTTTCAACTGCTCCTTACTCATCGTACTTACCTTTCCGTTAACGATTACCGACACTTCCCGTCCTCCCAACGACAAACCCCCTTCTTGTTCGATAACACCAGGTAATTCTTTCAAGGCATCATAAGCATTGCTTACAGGCAATTGCTCCAGAAGACGGGGCATATCATAAACCAACTTGCCCTGTTGGGCTTTTACTACAGGGCGTTCTCCTATCACCATCACTTCTGGCAACTGACCGAAAAGGCTGTCCACATAAGCAATGTTTACGTCCTCCTGTGCCTGTACATTCAAGGCTACGAAACTTACAACAATAACCAATAGTTTTTTCATTGTTCTATTTTTTTCGCAAAGAAAATCATTAATGGAATACACCTGTGTTACCATTCGCTTACAAAGTCTTATTTAGTGTTATCAAAAATCGGATACTAATGATTTTCTTCTTATCTTCGTGAAGAATCTAAAATAAAGACTCATGAAAATCCCGTTCCGTGCCATCGCCATCCTCATCATCTCCTCCTTGATTGGTGTCTTTGCCTATCAGGCCTATTGGTTAGTGGGACTCTACCAAAGCATGAAGAAGGACATGGATAATACCTTATTGGAAACCTTGCAACTGACCGACTACAACGAACTGATGGCACGATGTGATTCGCTCCGCATCCATGGCGACCGCCATGGACAGATAGAAGTAGCCAGCAACTTGAAAGATAAGGTCAAAACCACGGTTTCCATGGCTGATACACAAAGTCATTCCTTTATTTCAATGGATGATCCGACCAATGCTACCGTTGACAAGAACGGAAGCATTGAACTACTGACCAAATATTTCCAACGGGGTATCCATAGCCAGCTCGACCTGTTCACGGACGTAAATCTCCAGCTTTATGACAGCCTCTTTACCCATACACTGGCTTTACGAGGTATCGCTTATTTGCCTCATCGCATCGAAATGGTAAACTTACGGGAAGACTCCACCGTTGTGCAGGCCATCAGCAATCCATCGACCTATATCCCCAGCTCGAAAGCTGAATGTTTTTACTATAATTACGACCTTTATAACAAGATGACTTACCGACTTTGGGTAGAACCTACTCATCGGGTGGTACTTAATCAGATGCAAGGTATCTTGGGAACTTCTCTCATCATCGTCATCATTCTTGGTATTTCTTTCTGGTATCTTCTTCATATCATTCTTCGTCAAAAGACAGTAGAAGAACTGAAGGAGGACTTCACCCACAACATTACCCATGAACTGAAAACACCCATTGCCGTGGCATACGCCGCCAATGATGCCTTGATGAATTTCTCTTCTGAAAATGAAGAGAAACGGGAGAACTATCATTTCATTGTACAATCCCAACTGAATCAACTCAGCGGATTAGTCGAGCAAATTCTCACCATGAGCAAAAAGGAACGCAAGGACTTCCAACTCCATTACGAAACCATTGAACTCCGTCCGATGCTGGAGGATATCATCAGCCGTCAACGATTGAAAAGCGAAAAAGATGTAAGCATCCATTTACAAATGGAAGGGGATATTTCCATACGTGCCGACCGTACCCATTTGTCAAATATGGTAAGTAACCTGTCAGACAATGCCGAAAAGTACTCCGATGAAAAGGCGGAAATTTGCATAATGTGTCAGATACAAGGAAAAATATGTCAGATTCAGGTCATCGACAAGGGTATAGGTATTCCCCACGACAAACAGCCTTATTTGTTCAATAAATTTTATAGAGTTCCTACCGGTAACCGCCACGACGTGAAAGGATATGGGCTGGGACTTTATTACGTAAAAATGATGGTGGAACTTCATAGAGGAAGCATCCAAGTAGAGAGTACACCAGGAAAAGGAAGTACATTTACCCTAAATATACCGATAAAATGATAGACAATATACACGTACTCTTAGTGGAGGACGAACGAACGCTCTCCATGATTATCAAGGATACACTGGAAGAACAAGGTTTCTGCATCAGCACCGCTTTCAATGGAGAAGAAGGCTTGCGAATGTTTCACACGGAACATCCTGAAGTGGTGGTGGCTGATGTGATGATGCCGCGCATGGACGGGTTCGAGATGGTGCGTCGCATTCGACAAACCGACCAACAAACACCTGTACTTTTCCTTACTGCCCGTTCAGGTATCAACGATGTAGTAGAAGGTTTCGAACTCGGTGCCAACGATTACTTGAAGAAACCCTTCAGCATGCAAGAACTGATTATACGTATCAAAGCTTTGCTCAACAAAGCTTTCGTACAGAAAGAACAGACAAACATTTTCGAACTCGGTAACTACCTTTTCCATGCCATCAGCCAACAACTCACCTATGCCGGTATTTCACAGGAACTCTCTCACCGTGAATCAGAAATCCTCCGCCGCCTTTGCGAACATCGGAATGAAGTGGTCAGCACACAGAGTATCCTTCTCGAACTATGGGGCGACGACAGCTTCTTCAACTCCCGAAGCTTGCATGTGTTCATCACCAAGCTTCGACATAAATTATCGAAAGATGAACGGATTAGGATTGTAAATGTAAGGGGGATTGGATATAAGCTTGTTATGCAAGAATGACGGATATTTCTTTTATCGACTCAAATCAATAATCATTCTGTGGATTGTTGCTACCATTTGTGGAATATCTTCCTGAGCATGGATAGGTAACTCCTTTAATCAAAAGAAGTGACAGGAAAGGGATTACCCACATCAGTCTTCGGGAATTCTTGAAACACGGCTTCTGATGAAGAACCGTGTTTCAAGATGAGGATTTCATTACAATTCCGGCATCGTAACCTTAAAGTAAGGACTTTCCGTATGTTGTGAGTGAGCGATTTCCACCAGCTTCTTCACAATGTCCGGATGTTGTTCGGCGATGTCATGGTCTTCGTGTACATCCTTGGAGAGGTCGTACAAGTGTGGCTTGCCGGCCTTGGAAACCATCTTCCAGTCGCCCATGCGGACAGCTACCTGGTTGGTTTCTTCAAACTCCCAATACAAGAAGTCGTGCGCTTGCTGACCTTCCTTGCCGGTCAAGGTCTTGGCAAACGACAGGCCGTCGAAGTAATCCACTTCCTTGTTCGGGTTGGTGTACTTCGCTACATAATCTTCTACACCTGCCAATTCGCAGAAGGTAGGCATGAGGTCGTAGAAAGCCAACTGATGGTCGTTCACCACACCGGCAGGAACCATACCACCCCAAGCGATGAACGGTACACGTACACCGCCTTCGTGAGTCTGACGCTTGGTGCCGCGCAAGATGGCATTGTGACCGAAGAAATCAGGATCGGCACCACCTTCCATGTGAGGACCATTGTCGCTGGTGAAGATGACCAAAGTATTCTTGTCGAATCCCTTTTCTTTCAGCTTCGCCAAGACTTCACCTACGTAAGTATCCAAACGAGTCACCATGGCTGCAAACTGAGCATGGGCATGAAGTGAGGTATTGTAACGGCTCCAATCGGGCGAAATCCAGTCCTTGTCTTCCGTAAACTTTTCCTTATAATACTGAAGGATACTGTCTTCGGGTTGCACCAATTCGGCATGAGGAAGCGTGTAAGTGAATACACCGAAGAACGGTTGCTTTCCATCCTGGCTGTCAATCCATTCCAAAGCTGCCTGATGAATCATGTCCGCCGAGTATTGGGTACGCTTTTCGTAGCCTTCGCCATGTTGCGGATGCTGGATATTGTCTTCCAAAGTGATGCGGATAACTTCCTTGTCACCCTTCGACTTGCTGTATCGGTTCAGGAAGTTGGGATAATACAGATGGGCCTGGTATTGGCACACATAGCCATAGTATTCGTCGATGCCGCGCTTGTCGGGAGTCGAAACGGAGCCTTCGTAACCGCCTGCCCACTTGCCGAACATACCGGTGGTATAACCATTGTCCTTCATGATTTCGGGAAGGATGACGTGTTCAGGGTCATACGGATGTTGGCCCACGAGGCTGAACTCCTGGTTTACGCCCATCGGCACCATAGGTACATCCCGCCAATATTCCTTGTTGCCACGCACTTCGGTGTGGCCTGTATGCTGTCCGGTCATGAACGAGGCACGCGAAGGTGCACTTACCGGGCTACCGGCATACGCTTGGGTAAAGCGCATTCCTTCGCTTGCCATGCGGTCCAGGTTTGGAGTGTTGATGTACTGCTGGCCATAGCAAGCCAGGTCGTTGTATCCCATATCATCGCACATGATGTAGATGATGTTCGGCTTTTGGGGTTCCTGCTGTGTACCACAGGCTGTCATCAGGGGCATCATCGCCCATAGGAGATTCTTGTTCATGGTGTTTTTCAATATTTATATTTATTATTTCGCATGCGGATAATCGATAGTGTAGTGCAAGCCTCGGCTTTCCTTGCGCTCCATAGCCTGTCGGGTAATCAGATAACCGATATTGATCATGTTGCGGAGTTCGCAAAGTTCACGGGATGCCTTGCAACGTTTGAACAGACGTTCGGTTTCTTCGTACAGGATGTCCAGACGGTTCCAGGCGCGGATGAGGCGGATGTTGCTTCGCACAATACCCACGTAGGCTTCCATAATCTGATTCACTTCCTTCATACTTTGGGTGATGAGTACCAGTTCTTCCGGGTTCATGGTACCTTCAGCATCCCATTCAGGAATGTCTTCGTTGTAATCGTAGCGGTCAACAATGCTCAATGAATGCTTGGCGGCTGCATCGGCATAAACCACGGCTTCGATGAGCGAGTTGGATGCCAGTCGGTTGCCTCCATGCAGGCCGGTGCATGAACATTCACCGATGGCATACAGGCGATGGATGCTGCTCTGTCCGTTTAAATCGACTTTAATACCTCCACACAGATAGTGCGCTGCCGGTGCAACGGGGATATAGTCTTTGGTAATGTCGATGCCGATACTGAGGCATTTCTTATAGATGTTGGGGAAGTGTTTTTTGGTTTCTTCCGGGTCTTTGTGAGTGACATCCAAATAGACATGTTCTTCACCGCGGAGTTTCATTTCATTGTCGATGGCGCGAGCCACAATATCACGTGGAGCCAATGATAAGCGAGGGTCATATTTGTGCATGAATTCTTCACCGTCCATCGTTCTTAATACACCACCATAGCCGCGCATGGCTTCGGTAATAAGGTAGCTGGGGCGGTCGCCCGGATGGTAGAGAGCTGTGGGGTGGAACTGGATGAACTCCATATCCTTCACGATACCCTTGGCACGATAGACCATGGCAATGCCATCGCCGGTGGCAACCAAAGGATTGGTGGTTTGACGATAGACGGCCTCACATCCGCCGGTAGCCATGACGGTAATTTTTGAAAGGAACGTATCTACCTCGCCTGTCTCTTCGTTCAGAACGTATGCCCCATAACACTTGATACCTTGTATATGACGGGTAACGATGATGCCCAAATGGTGTTGGGTAATGATTTCCACGGCATAAAAATTCGTGAAAATGGTAATGTTGGGGTGTGCCTTGACGGCTTCGATGAGGCTGGTCTGTATCTCGGCACCCGTGTTGTCCTTATGGTGCAGAATGCGGAATTCCGAATGTCCGCCTTCCTTGTGGAGGTCGAATTCCCCGTTCTCCTTCTTGTCGAAGTCCACTCCCCACTTGATGAGTTCTTCAATCTGTGCCGGAGCTTCACGCACCACTTTTTCCACGGCTGCACGGTCGCTTATCCAGTCGCCGGCAATCATCGTATCTTCGATGTGCTTTTCGAAGTTATCTACTTTCAAATCGGTAACGGAAGCGATACCACCTTGTGCATAATAGGTGTTCGCTTCTTCCAATCCAGCCTTGCAAACCAAGGCCACTTTGCCCTTGTGAGCCACTTTCAGTGCGTAGCTCATACCGGCTATACCGGAGCCGATGACAAGGAAATCGAATTTTCTTACCATAAATTAAATGCTTTATAGTGCAAAACTAATAAATTCCCTTTTTAAATCTACGTTCTTATTGAAATATTTCTTATCTTGCAGGCAAAATTTTTATACTATGAAATATCAATTGGCTATTATAGGCGGCGGTCCTGCGGGATATACGGCTGCCGAGGCTGCCGGAAAGGCAGGACTGAGTGTGGTGTTGTTCGAGAAGAAAAGCTTGGGCGGTGTGTGTCTGAACGAAGGTTGCATCCCCACCAAGACATTGCTTTACTCGGCTAAAGTGTACGAATCTGCCAAGCATGCCAACAAGTATGCGGTGACAGTTCCTGAGGCATCGTTCGACTTGGGCAAGATTGTGGCCCGCAAGCAGAAGGTAGTGCGTAAGTTGGTGCTGGGCATCAAGGCGAAGCTTACGGCACACGGGGTGAACATCGTAACTGGTGAAGCAACCGTTATCGATAAGAATACCGTGAAGTGTGGTGAAGAAACTTACGAATGCGAAAACTTGTTGCTTTGTGCAGGTAGCGACACCTTCATTCCCCCCATCCCTGGAGTGGAAGAAGTGGATTACTGGACGCATCGGGATGCACTCGACAACAAAGAAGTGCCGGCATCTCTTGCCATTGTGGGAGGTGGTGTCATCGGTATGGAGTTTGCTTCGTTCTTCTGTTCGTTGGGAGTAAAGGTAACCGTTGTTGAGATGATGGATGAAATCCTCGGAGGTATGGACAAGGAACTTTCCGCTATGCTCCGTGCCGAATATGCCAAGAAGGGTATCAAATTCTTGTTGAGCACCAAGGTGGTAGGTCTATCGAAAGGCGAAGAAGGCATCACCGTATCCTACGAAAATGCGGACGGTGCGGGTAGCGTGTCTGCCGAAAAGCTTTTGATGAGTGTAGGCCGACGCCCCGTAATGAAGGGCTTGGGTCTGGAAAATCTGGACTTGGAGCTTACTGAACGCAAGTGCATCAAGGTGGATGAGCATCTGCAGTCGTCCGTACCGGGTGTGTATGTGTGCGGTGACTTGAACGGTGTTTCTCTCTTGGCTCATACAGCTGTTCGAGAAGCCGAAGTAGCCGTACATCATATTATAGGTAAAGAAGACAAGATGAGTTATCAAGCCATCCCGGGAGTGGTTTACACGAATCCGGAAATTGCATCGGTGGGTATGAGTGAGGAAGCCCTGCAGGCGAAGGGCATCGCTTATACGGCCTTGAAGCTCCCGATGGCATACAGCGGCCGTTTTGTAGCAGAGAACGAAGGGATGAACGGCGTGTGCAAGGTGTTGGCTGCCGAAGACGGAACGGTGCTTGGTGCCAGTATGTTGGGAAATCCGGCTTCGGAACTCATCATCATTGCCGGTATGGCGATAGAGGACGGAAAGAAGGTGGAGGATTGGAAGCGATACGTATTCCCGCATCCTACGGCCGGTGAAATTTTCCGGGAGTTTTAAAGTTTAATTTCTTTGTCGGAATATAATTTAGGCACGGATTACTCGGATTGCACGGATAAAATAGGATATATACATACTAATAAACCGTGTTAATCCGTGTAATCCGTGCCTAAAAACAAGTGGATACGTCTATGAAAAAAATATACCTATACCTTTTGTTGGTGATGGTGGGTAGCACTCTCAAAGCTCAGGTGTTACATCATCGACTGGACTCTTTATTACAGAATGACCCTATGTTGAAGACCTCCGAAGTAGGGATTTCGGTGTTCGACCTGACTGCCGGAAAGATGCTTTATGGTCATCAGGACGAGAAACTCTATCGTCCCGCATCGACGGAAAAAGTGGTGACTTCGGTCACGGCCTTGGCTACCTTGGGGACGGACTATACGATGGATACCCGTATGCAATATACAGGACAGATAGAGGGTGACACGCTGAAAGGAAACCTGTATCTGATAGGCGGGTTCGACCCCGAGCTGATGGACGAGGACTTGGATTCGTTGGTCGATGTGATAGTTCAAAGCGGTATCCGTTACATTGCAGATACGTTAGTTGCTGATGTCTCGATGATGGATTCTGTATATTGGGGGAGTGGATGGTCGTGGGATGATGTGCCGGCTTCTTTCCAACCTTATATGTCTCCGCTGATGCTGAACCGCGGATGTGTAGATGTGACAGTAATACCCACCGTAAAGGACTCTGTGCCCGATGTGGTTTGTGTGCCTGCATCGGATTATTATCAGGTGGACAACGATGGGGTGAGCCACAATCCGCAGGCCGGCCGGTTGCAGATTACCCGTAACTGGCTGCACAATGGCAACCGGATTCATATATCGGGCAATGTGGCGAAGGAAACCACACGGACATTGAGTATCTATAATTCCAAGGAATTCTTTTTCCAGACTTTCGTTCAGCGTCTGAAGGAAAAAGGCATCGGTTTCAGCCGGACGACCTTTGCCGATTGTCCGGAGAATGATTCGTTGACGGTGATTACACCGCTGTTTACTTTGGAACGTCCGATAGAAAAGGTGTTGAAACAGATGATGAAGGAGAGCGACAACCTCTGTGCAGAGAGTATGTTCTATCATTTGGCTATGAATCATGCACAGCACAAGCAGGTGAGCGACGACGACGGTACGGATGCCATCAACCATTTCATCAAGGAGAAGCTGGGACTCAATCCGGACTATTATAACATTGTGGATGGAAGCGGTGTTTCCTTGTACAATTACATCTCTCCGCGTCTGTTGGTGGAATACTTGAAGTATGCCTACTATCATGCCGAAATCTTCCAACCGTTCTACGAGGCATTGCCGATAGCCGGTGTAGACGGCACTTTAGAGCATCGCATGAAGAAGGGCAAGGCGTTCAACAATGTCCATGCCAAGACGGGGACGGTAAAGGGTGTCAGCTCCTTGGCGGGTTATGCCAAGGCACCGAACGGCCATCAGTTGGCTTTCGCCATCATCAATCAGAATGTGATGAAATCCCGTCTATCCCGTACTTTCCAGGACAAGGTTTGTGAAATTTTGTGTACGAGTAAGTAAAGTCGTGTCATTCTGAGCAACGCGAAGAATCCGGAAAGCGTAAGTTGATGTCTTCAGATTCTTCACTTTGTTCTGGATGACACAAATTTGTTCGTTTATGACGAAACGCTTCCCTGCTTCTTCCGGTTCTCTTCCTTGAATCGGGTAGGAGTCATACCTTTCATCTGCTTGAAGGAAGTGCTGAAATAGCGTGGATAGCTGAACCCTACTTCGTATGAAATTTCGTTGATGCTCATGTCTGTGGTGGTGAGCAGATGGACGGAGCGTTCGATGCGGATGCGGTTGATGTAATCGTTTACACCCATATTCGTCAGTGTCTTTACCTTATTATATAAAGAGGCACGGCTCATGGCCAGCTTATCCGTCAGGAATTTGGCTGAGAGCTCGTCGTTCGAAAGGTTTTCGTGAATCAGCTTGTCCATCTTCTCGAGGAAGGCTTGGTCGGATTCGCTTAGGACAGGGGGCAATATCTCAACTTCAGTTTCCGAAGAAGATTTTTCTTCGGATGCCTCGATTTCTTCGTGCATATTGTCCGTCTTGTCCAGTGAATGGAGGACTGTTTGTAGAAATTCGCTAATGTCACCTTTCATCTGGCGGGTTTTCTTCCGGTACATCCATTGACCGAATCCGGTAGTTATCCCTATCAATGCAAGTATCAGAAGGGCTATGAACCAACTGTTTTTATACCATGGAGGGGTGACGATAAGTGTCAGCATTTCTGTGGCCTGGCTTTCGCTTCCGTCTTTGGTGTAACAGGAGGCAAGAATGGTATATTTGTCCGGCGAGAGGGAGGACAGATTCAGTTGAGATTCATACGACTCGAATGTGTGTTTGCTGGAAGAGCTCCGGATGATGTATTTCAGCAGGTGTTTTTGGAAAACGTCTTCGCTTTTCACACCGAACGTGAATACGATGGACTGATAATCCCAAGGAATTTCCAGCTTTCCGTTTTCCATCAGCCTGATGGACGACTTTCCGTTGTAATGGATGTCCGACAGGTAGATTTGTGGTTCTTCTGTCTGTATGGTCGTGATGTCGGTAGCTATCTTGGCTAATCCTTCGGAACCTGCCAGATAAATGAAATTCTTGTTGCGGGTTGTATGGTATTTCGATTGGATTTCGTTGGGCAAGTATCCGTCCGACTGGTTCCACGAAGTGAATTTCTCTTCGCCGATGGAGTAGGAGAAGAGTTTGTTTCGGGCAGAAATCCATAATCTGTCCTTACCGTCGAGGGTAAGATAGGAGATGGTGCTGAACAGGTTGGTGGAAAGTTGCTTGTACTCCTTCTTTTCCTTGTGGTAAAAGCTCAATCCTCGGTTTGTTCCTATCCAGATGGTTTTCTGGCTCTTGTCGTAGGCGATGGCAGACACGAGTTCATTAACGGGAGTTTCGGCCAACACTTGGATGCTGTCGGTTTGGGCATCGGCCATAAAGATGGTGTTCCCTTGTCTCAACAAGGAGAATTCATCGTCGGAATAAGCCATCTGAAGGGGAGAGATTTTTTCCCGGAACTTTTCCGGCAAGACCAGTGGCGTGAATTTCTTTTCCTTGGTGTGGTAAACCCATCCTCCGTAGCCGATGATGTAGATTTTGTCGTTGGCTACCTCGTTCACCAAGGTGACATAGCCGTTGAAGCAAGTACGTCGGTTGGTAAACTCGTCCACCACCAGGAAGCGTCTATATTGTCCTGTACGCTTGTTGAAAGCGAAAAGTCCTTTGGTGTAGATGGAAATCAGCAATTCGGTGTCCGAGAGGTTGGTCATCGAAATCACCTTGTCGCCGTATGTTGTCGGATAATGAGTGAATTTGTCCGTTTCCGGATGGTAAAGGTTGATGCCTCCGCCATCGGTTCCTATCCAGAGCAGTCCGTCTTCCTCTTCATAAAGGCTGGTGACGGCTCTTTCGGTCAATCCGTTAGGTTGGTTCTGGATAACGTCCTGATAGGTACGGATATGGCTTTCCTTTACGCTGATGGCACCTCCGCGTACGCTTCCTATCCACAAGTTTCCGTTGTAGTCCTTGTACAGGCGGATGATGGAATTGGCAGGTAGGGAAGATGTGTCTCCCGTGGTATGGTTGAGGAAAGTGAACTTTCCGTTTTCCAGGTCAATGAGGTTGATGCCTCCGCCATCGGTTCCCAACCATACTTTGCCTTTGTGTTCTATCAAGTCCATCACGTAATTGTTGGTCAGAGGCGAATTTTCGGTGGTGTAGCTGCAAAGTTTCTTTCCCTGCGGGTCGTAGCAATGTACTCCTCGGGCATAGAAGGAGGCAAAGACCCGACGGTCGGATGTTCGGCAGATACCAATCAGCAGTACGTTGGGGTGGTCGGTAATATAAGGTTCCAGTTGTCCGTTTTTCTGGTGATAGATGAAGACACCTTTACGTCGGGTAGCAACCATAATTTTCCCGTCTTCCATCGGAATCATTTTTTCTACCCGATATTGGATGGGGAGTGTTTGCGGGCCTTCGGGTTGCAGGTGGGTTCGTTGTTCCAGTTTCCGGGTTCTGTAATTGTAGAAGTAAAGAACATTCTCGCCTCCGAACAGGATTCCTCCTTCGATGCAGAGGGATGACTGTACCCGTCCTCTGGTGAAAATATCAAAGGAATTGCTTTCGCGGTTGTAGGAGGCCAGTCCTTTGGGAGTGGCTATCCAGATGTTTCCCAACGAATCCTCTGTCAAGTGGATGATTTGGTTGTCGGGGATGGAATGCTGGTCTTCCAAGGAATGGAAGTAGTTGGTCATTTTCTGTTGGGCATAGAGATTCAGTCCGTTTCGTGTTCCTATCCATAGGTTTCCCTTGCTGTCCAGAAGGATAGCTTGGACACTGGCTTGCGACAATCCTTCTTTTAGGGAAAGTTGGGTGTAGGAGTAGTGAGTGTTTTTCCCGTGGAGGTTCAGTGAAACCGTCAGAGAAACAATGAATGATAGTATGTATAGGAATAGGTTCATAAACGGATGAATTTTATGCAAAAGTAGGCATTTTATTTGAAAAATGATAGTTATAGATGTTTTTTGAGTCCAAATCCGTCCAAATCTGTAGGTGTTGGATGGAATTGGAGGATGTTTGTACGCATTTTGAGCCTTTTCATCGGGGGAATCCCTATGTTTGCACTATGAAAATAGATGAAGGAAAAGTTATGAAAAATGCATTGTTTTATCTGGTTGTGGGCTTGGTAGTTGCTTCATGCCAGCATCAGCCCGAGTGGAAACTGGTTTGGGCAGAGAATTTTGACAAGGAGATGCTGGACACCACTGTATGGAGTATGATTCCGATGGATGAATTCGATTATCAGAGTACACTCTCGCATAACGAGCGTTGCTATGAAATGCGAGACGGTCAGCTGATTTTGCGTGGTATAGTCAATGAAGGGTTTCAGAAAGATTCTTCAGCTTATCTGACAGGAGGCATCTGGACGAAAGGGAAACAGACTTTCAAGCGTGGGCGCATTGAAGTCCGTGCCAAGATGGAAGGGGTACAAGGTGCATGGCCTTCCATCTGGATGCTTCCAAATGATTCGGAAAGACATCTTTGGCCGCAAGGGGGTGAAGTGGATATTATGGAACGCTTGAATCATGATACATTTGTTTATCAGACAGTACATTCACTCTATACCCATGAGTTGGGACATACGGACAACCCGCCCAGCGGGACCATTGTTTCCGTCAAGCCGGATGAATTTAATGTATATGGTGTTGATTTTTGGCCGGATAGTCTGGTGTTTCATATCAATGGAGTCCATACATTCACTTATCCAAGGATTGATACTGACCATAAAGGGCAATTTCCTTTTGATGTGCCACAATTCTTGCTGATTGATATGCAGTTGGGAGGTACATGGGTAGGAGAAGTGGATCCGACCGGATTACCGGTTGAGATGGCGATTGACTGGGTCAAGCATTATCAGTTGGACAATTAGTCGAACACCTTGAATGCATAGCCCTGTTCCTGCAGCCACTCGATAGCTCGGGGCAGGGCATATTTCATATTCTTTTCGGCCTTGATGGAGTCGTGGAAAGTGATGATGGAGCCGTTTCTCACGTATTTCTTTACCTTGGCCAGTACTTGGCGTCCGTTCAGTCGCTTGCTGTAGTCACGGGTTACGAGGTCCCACATTACAATGGTGTATCGATGGCTCAATACCATATATTGTCCCCATCTCATCCAGCCGTGGGGAGGGCGGAACAGATTGCTTTTGATGAGCGCATCGGCTTGGTTGGTATTCTCCAGATAGTTGTAGCTGAGGTGTTTGAATCCCCCGATGTGATTGAAAGTGTGATTGCCTACCCGATGTCCGCGGTCCAATATCATCTGGAATTCCTTGGGATGCTTGCGCACATTGTCGCCTACCAGGAAAAAGGTGGCCTTGATGCCGTATTTATCCAATAAATCAAGCACCCAAGGGGTAATCTCGGGAATGGGGCCGTCATCGAATGTCAGATAGACGGCCTTTTCATTGGGATTCATACGCCAAAGGGCGTTTGGATATAGCCAACGGAGTATCTTGGGTGGTTGTTCTATCAGCATGTTTTAGAGTTATGAGTTTTGAGTGATGAGTGATGAGTTTTGAGTTATTTTGAGTGGTGCGTAAACCATCCGGATGGCAACTCACAACTCATCACTCTTTTCTTATTTCTTTCCCACACGCATTTCGAGCATATCGTACAGTTCATTGAATTTCTGCACGTAATGCTCTGCCGATTCGGTTGAAACCTTCATCTCGCTTTCGGGTTGTGCCGTAGCTTTTTTCGAGATGTGTTCAAAGCTCTTGTTGATGTCGTCCAGGATGTAGAAGTTACGTATACAGTTGTCGTACGAAAGAGCCAGGCGTTCATCGTCCAAGCTTAAATACCAGGTGATGTATTCCACCGCCTTGTTGGCCATTTCTTCCAAAATGCTTTCTGCCTTGGCATATTCACCTAATTCGATGTAGGCATCCACCATTTCGGAGCTTCCCCACACGTAGTCATGCGGCACGTTCTTGCTTGGGATGACCTGTTGGCAATAATCCAATGCCTTCAGTGCCTTTTCGTCCTTGCCCTCCTTGATGAGTTGGGTAGCCACTTGGGTGAACATCCGTCGGTGTGTCATGCACATACGGAGCACGGTTTCATCCAGATAGATGCCGTCCTTGTCGATGCCGCCGAACTTGAACTTGTGCATCAGGTTGTCGTACATTTTCTCGCTGTCCAGACGGGCATTGAGCTTGGTGGTGTTGAACGGAGTGATGCGGTATGCCAAACCTTCCTGCATGAAGTTGTCGCCTAAGTTCAGGTGATTTTCCGTGCCTACGGTGATGGCCATGTACATCGGTCGTTCCCAGTTGGTGTTGGCCAGCATTTCGAGCATCATCAGTTCGCTCTTGTAGAGCATACGCTTGCCCTTCAACGAGATGCTCATGTATTCAGGGATTTCGCCGTGGAGCGAATCCGGAATCATCATGCCCGAACGCTTGATGGCTTCCTTGTCCAGCTTGATGACCACGCTGTCGGTCGGAATTACCTGCTGACCGATTTTCGGCTCGCGTACCCAGTGGCGAAGGATGTTCTTCAGCTCGTACGGGTTGTCGCCGAACTCCTTGGCAGCTTCTGCAGGGTTCTGTCGGTAGAACTCTTCGATGGCCTTCATCATTTCGGGTCGTACAGGTACCGCTTCGTTGTGTCCCTGTACATATTCCAGTCGGCTCCATTCGATAGGTACGGCCGGTGAATCGTATGCGTCACGCTTCATCTGGTCGATGTACCAGTCGGTCTGCAAGTAGCTGAGGTTGCAGACACGCACGTCGGTACGGTTGCCTTCCACTTCCTGGTTGTACCAAAGCGGGAAGGTATCATTGTCGCCATTGGTGAAGATAATCGGATTTCCTTCTTCCGAAAGGGTATTCAGGTAGTTCTGTCCGAACTCACTGGCTACATAACGTCCGCTACGGTCGTGGTCGTCCCAAGTTTGGCTCACCATCTGCACCGGCACGAACAAGCCAAGCACGGTTGCCAAGATAGCTGCCGGCTTTTCACCTATCTTCTTTTCCAACCAACTGGCCATACCGGCTACACCCATACCAATCCAGATGGCAAAGGCATAGAACGAACCGGCATACGCATAGTCGCGTTCACGAGGCTGCATCGGAGTTTGATTCAAGTAAAGCACAATAGCCAAACCGGTCATGAAGAACAGGAAGAACACCACCCAGAACTGCTGGATGCCCTTTTCGCCCTTGTAGGCTTGCCAGAACAGACCAATGAGGCCGAGAATCAACGGCAAGCAGAAGAACACGTTGTGTCCCTTGTTGTTTTTCAGGTCGCTTGGCAAGAATTCCTGGTTGCCCACCAAGATGTTATCAATGAATGGAATACCGGTAATCCAGTTGCCATGTTCGATTTCACCATTGCCCTGGATGTCGTTCTGACGTCCGGCAAAGTTCCACATGAAGTAACGCCAGTACATGAAGTTCACCTGATAGGAGAAGAAGAACTTGATGTTTTCCCATTGGGTAGGAATCTTCACCATCAGCATTTCGCCACATTGGTCGTAAGGCACGGTACGTCCTTCGATGCCACCCAACCAGTCTTCGTACAGATTGGTTACTTTTCCACCCCCTATGGGATAGTTAGCATGTTGCTCGCTATACATTCTCGGGAAGAGCATGTTCTGGGCATATTTGTATTCGGTCTTGTGACGTACTACTTCGTAGCTGTCCTTTTCGTCGGCCGATTCCTTTTCCTTTCGCTGATAGACGGGAGCACCTTCTACCACATCATACACACATCCACCATCCACTTCTTTCAGTGCCGGCTTCGATGCGTAAGTCTGTCCGTAGAACAACGGACGGCTTCCGTATTGCTCACGACCGAGGTATTCACCCAGCGTGAAGATGTCTTCCGGTGAGTTTTGGTCCATCGGCGTATTGGCGCTTGAACGAATCACGATGAGCGCATACGAAGAATAGCCCACCATAATCATCATGATGCAGAGCAAGGCGGTATTCAGCGTGCGGGCACTGATTTGCCACTTCGCATCGAGCTTGGCAAAGAGGTAAGCTCCCAAGACACCCAGTACGATGAGGCCGATGACAATGCTTCCTGTTCCATAACCATAGAAAGGAATACCTAACATGGCGATGGTCACCAGGAAGGAGATGTTCATCCGCTTGCGGCTCTTTTCGGTATAGCTTTCATAGACGCCCCAAACGATGGCGGCTGCCAATAATAGAATGTACACGAAAACACCCGTATTGAACGGCATGCCCAGGCTGTTCACGAACAAGAGTTCGAACCATCCGCCTACCTTCACTACACCCGGCACGATGCCATAGAGCACCACGGCTACCAGCATGGCCGAGCCTGCCAGGGCCAGCAAGCTACCTTTCAAGTCGGCATTCGGATTCTTCTTATAATAATAAACCAGTACAATGGCTGGGATGCACAACAAGTTCAGCAAGTGTACCCCGATACTCAAACCTGTGAGGTAAGCAATCAGAATCAGCCAACGGTCGCTATGTGGCTCATTGGCAACGTTTTCCCATTTCAAGATGAGCCAGAATACCACGGCGGTAAAGAGGCTGGAGAAAGCATACACTTCGCCTTCCACGGCACTGAACCAGAAGGTGTCGCTCCAAGTATAGGCCAATGCACCCACCAAACCGGAACCCATGATGGTAATCAACTTGCCGAGGTTCATCTGTTCGTCATCGGGACAAACGAGCTTCTTCACCAGGTGTGTGATGCTCCAGAACAGGAACAAGATACAACCGGCACTCATCAAGGCATTCATGATGTTTACCCAATAAGCTACTTGCGTAGGGTCGCTGGCAAATTGGCTGAAAAGATTGGCTACGAGCATAAAGAACGGTGCGCCGGGCGGGTGTCCTATTTCGAGTTTGTATCCCGTGAGAATGAATTCCGGGCAATCCCAAAAGCTGGCGGTAGGTTCTACGGTGCTGCAATAGGTAAAGGCAGCCACCACGAAAGCAATCCAACCCACCAGGTTGTTCACAAGTTTGTACTGTTTCATGAAATCTGTTTTGTTCGTTAAC
>JAFQBF010000132.1 GCA_017416735.1 Bacteroidaceae bacterium
CACCGAAGCGGTCGTACGGGTCGTGCCGGCAAGACGGGTATCTCCATCGCCATCATGAACCTCCGCGAGAAGAGCCGCATGAAGGAAATCGAACGCATCATCAACAAGAAGTTCACCATTGGCGATATGCCGACCGGCAAGGAAATCTGCGAGCAACAGCTTATCAAGGTAATCGATGACATCGAAAAGGTAAAGGTAAACGAGGAAGAAATCGAAGCGTTCCTTCCGGGCATCTACCGCAAGTTGGAATGGCTCTCGAAGGAAGACCTCTTGAAGCGTGTGGTTTCGATGGAGTTCAACCGATTCTTGGAATATTATAGCAACGCTCCCGAAATCGAGACGCCGAGCAAGAAAGACCAACGCGAAGCCGACAAGGAAAACAAGCGCAAGAACCATGGCACGGACAAGGAAAAGACCAGTCGCAAGGCCGAGGAAGGTTATGCCCGTCTGTTCCTGAACATGGGCAAGAGCGACGGTTTCTTTGCGACTCAAATCATCGACATGGTGAACCGTCACACCAAGCGTGTGGAAATTGGTCGCATTGACTTGATGCAGAACTTCTCGTTCTTCGAGGTCCTGGAAGACCAAGCCAATGAGGTTATCAAAGCATTGAACAAGGTGAAGATAAAAGGTCGTAAGGTCATCGTGGAACTCGCTGGCGAGAACACCGGCAATAGCGACAAGAGTGGCAAGAAGCGTACTTCCCGTGAGGATGCTCCGAAGAAGGAATCCCGCAAATCTGCCAAGGCTTCCAAAGCTGAGAAAGAGCCTAAGAAGGAAAAGAAAGCCAAGCCAAGCCGTGAAGAGCGTGGCTACACCGAGCCTCGCGGTCCTAAGAAAAAGGATGACTGGAAACAATTCTTCGCTCCCGAAAACAGCAAATGGCTGAAGGGTGAAAAGCCTGATTTTGAAGAAGAAGGTTGGGCTCGTCGGAAACCGAAGAAGAAATAAAACAAAAGAGGAAGTGAATTCACTTCCTCTTTTATTTTTATCCTTTCAACATGGCAATAAGTGCCATCCGCTGAATGGAATACGTACCGCTATTTGCTTGCACATATTCCAACAAGGAAAGACCATCTTGCTTCAAACGTGACTTCAGCACCAAATGCTCATCTTCCATCTCGTCCGCTATCTTCAGCATGGTCATAGCGGCCAATTCGGTCTTTCCCATCTGGTTGGGGTCGCCTTCATAGCGCTGGATGATTTCATCGGCACTCATGTCCTTCAGGTTTTCAGAAGGAACTTCTAAAATCTGACGGGTAATGTCATCATACTCCACCCAACTTTCCTTACGTATCTTTTGTCTATTCAACAAAGCATTCACCAACAAGGTGATGATTTCTTGAATCATGCGAAGGAGATAGTCTTGCTTTATCATAAATTCCTTTTTTATATATTATTCCACCACCAGCTTCATTTTCTTGGCACCTGCGCGGGTTTTCAACCACTCTTGCATCCGTGTCATATCCTGAGGTTCCATCTCCCCCTTCAGGCTCATCAATACCACGGTAATGGTATCTGTCTGCATCGAATCAACCGTATGCGAGACCATCTGTGACAACGAAACACGCTCCACCTGAGGATAAAGTACCCGAAACTCGGGGACAATCTGCCTGCTCAAATCACTGAAAGTGGAATATGCCCGCAACTCCTGACGTAAACGCAATATTTCCTCCCGCTGCTCCTGCAAACGTTCTTCGCTGTTCTTGTAGAAATCCTCCATTACTTGCGCTTTCAGCATCCCCATATCCAAGTTGTCGCTGTTCATTCCTTGCACAATGGTGAGCTTCGTTTCTTCCAGCTTATAATGCTTCAAAGCATTGTGAACTCTATCAATTTCATGCTGAGAAATCTCTTCGCCTACCAGCACCACACGGATTTCATTTTCATCATACGAAATATCCCGACTGATAACCTGAGTATTCTGGAAATCAAGTTCCTTGGCGATGAACGAATTGGCCGAAGCTTCGAAGAACGTACTCTTCATAATGCCATACGTCAGGTAAAAGGCCGGACACATGGTTACCAGCACCACCGCTACAATGTATCGACGCACTTGCTTCTCACGCTTCTTATCAACAAACGCTTTCCGTTTGAAACTCATCAACCTGACACCCAGATAAGTAGCCAAGCTGATGAAAACCGAATTGATGAAATACAGATAGAAGGCTCCCAAGAAATAGAAGATGTTACCCGTGGCCAAGCCGAAACCGGCAGTACACAAAGGAGGCATCAAGGCCGTTGCAATGGCTGCTCCCGGGATTACATTTCCCTTCTCCTTGGTGGAAACCGCAATGATGCCTGCCAAGCCGCCAAACAGGGCTATCAAGACATCATAAATGGTAGGCGAAGTACGGGCCAACAACTCCGATTGCACTTCATTCAGCGGAGTCAACGAAAAATAAAGGGTAGAAGTGATGACACTGATAAGGGTCGTCAACAAATAGCTCTTGAAGGATTGTTTCAGCAATTCGAAATCGCTGATGCCTACCGACAAGCCGAAACCCATAATCGGTCCCATCAACGGAGAGATAAGCATCGCACCGATGATGACCGCCGTAGAGTTGACATTCAATCCCAACGAAGCAATGAAGATGGCAAAAATCAAGACCCACAAGTTCGTGCCTTTGAAAACCACCCCGTTGCGGATGGAATCAACCGTCAACTCTTCGTTCTCCTTGCTCTTGCGAAGGTCGAAAAACTCCTTGACGTAATTCTTTGCATTAATCAGGATTTCCATTCCTTTACCCATATTCTTCTGTTCATCCATAAACTACTTCTTTATAAAACGATTAATAAAAGGAATCTGTTTCAACGGAAAATCGTTCTTCACGATATATCCCACAAATGCCAACAACAAGCAAGTACGGATAGCCAGCAATACCCAAACATTCTCAAACGGCAAACCTTCGGAAACCAGGTACAAGGCAATGGCAGCTGCTACATACTTCCCTATCGACTTCAGGTCGTACTGAATCGGATACTTCTTCTGACCAACGAAATAAGAAAGCAACATCGCCACGGCATAACCCGCAAAGCCAGCCCAAGCACAAGCCATATAACTATAAATCGGCACAAAGAACACATTGATGGCAATCAACACGGCACATCCGGCAAAGGAGAAATAAGCTCCCCACTTGGTTTCGTCGATGAGCTTATACCAGAAGGAAAGGTTGAAATAAACGCCCATAAAGATTTCGGCCATCATGACAATCGGCACCACCTTCAAGCCCGACCAATAGTCAGGCGCAAGGATGTACTTCAAGATATCGATATAAAAGACTACCGCCAGGAAAGCCAAGAGGGTAAAGATGATGAAATACTTCATGGCATTAGCATACATCACCTTGCTATCCTTGTCCTTGCTCTTGGCAAACACGAAAGGCTCGTAAGCGTAACGGAAAGCTTGTGTGAGCATCGCCATAATCATAGCTATCTTACTGGCTGCCCCATAGATACCGAGTTGCACTTGTGCATCCTCTCCCGGATAGACATGACGGAAGATAATCTTATCAGCCACCTGATTCAAGATACCGGCAATACCAAGAATCAATATCGGATAACCATACTTCAGCATCCGCTTCGCCAAGGATGCATCGAATCCACCACCGAACTTCAGTTGCGGGATAAGCAGAAGCATGATGGTCGATGTACAAATCAAATTGAAGAAGAAGGCATAGAAGACATCGCTTCCGCCCATCCCTACATAATAAATAAGGTTAAGGGTAATGTTCAAGACGATGAAAAGCATCTTCAAACCGGCAAAGACCAAAGGTTTCCGTTTGTAACGGAGATACGAAAACGGGAGGCATTGGAAAGCATCCATCGCCACCACAATCATCATCATACCCACGTACCAAGGATGTTCGGCATACCCCATCATCGAGGCGATGGGTTGCAAGAAGACCATTCCCAAAACCGCAAAAAGCAATGAAGTACCACCTACCATTGTCAAGACGGTGGAATAAACTTTTTTCGGGTCTTCCGACTCCTTGTTCACGAAGCGGAAGAAGCTGGTTTCCGTACCATAAGTGAGGATGACCATCAGCAAGGCCGTCCATGCATATACTTCGGTCACTACACCATAACCACCCGATGTCGCCGACATCGAGGCCGCATAAATGGGTACCAACAGATAGTTCAAGAACCGTCCTACGATGCTGCTGATGCCATAGATGGCGGTGTCTTTCAAGAGTGATTTTAATCCTGCCATATCAATCAAACAATGTCTGTTCTCTAAAAATACTACGTCCCAAATGCTTATACGCCAATTCCGTCACTTCACGACCACGGGGAGTACGCTTCAAGAAACCTTCCTTTATCAAGAACGGCTCATAGACTTCTTCCACCGTACCGGGGTCTTCACCCAAAGCCGTGGAGATGGTGGTCAAGCCTACCGGCCCGCCATTGAACTTATCGATAATGGTGGTCAATATCTTGTTGTCGATTTCATCCAAACCATATCGGTCGATGTTCAAGGCTTCGAGGGCATAACGGGCAATCTCCACATCAATGCGTCCGTTGCCTTTCACCTGGGCAAAGTCGCGTACACGACGAAGCAAGGCATTGGCGATACGCGGTGTGCCTCGGCTTCTCGATGCAATCTCACCGGCGGCCTCCACATCGCAAGGCACATGGAGGATGCTTGCCGAGCGTTGGATAATGCGACGGAGGATGCTATCATCGTAATACTCCAAGTGGAGATTGATGCCGAAACGGGCACGAAGCGGAGCCGTCAACAAACCGCTTCGGGTCGTTGCTCCCACCAACGTAAACGGACTCAATTCCAACTGGATGCTTCTGGCCGATGGACCTTTATCAATCATAATGTCGATACGATAGTCTTCCATGGCCGAATACAAGTATTCTTCCACCACCGGACTCAGGCGATGGATTTCGTCAATGAAAAGCACATCGTTTGGCTCCAGGCTGGTTAATACACCCGCCAAGTCGCCCGGTTTGTCGAGTACAGGTCCGGATGTCACCTTGAATCCTACGCCCAATTCATTCGCTATGATGTTGCTCAGCGTGGTCTTCCCCAAGCCCGGAGGGCCGTGAAGCAGCACGTGGTCAAGCGCTTCGGCACGAAGTCGGGCCGCCTTCACGAAGATGCGCAAGTTATCGACCACCTTATCCTGTCCGTTGAAGTCGCTGAAGTTCAGCGGACGCAAGGCATTCTCGAAATCGCGCTCCTTCTTGGATATTTGTTGTTCACGTATATTAAAGTCTTCTTTCATTGTTTTTCAATCTTGATTCGCAAAGATACATAAACTATTTATATCTTTGTCACCATGAAACAGAAAATGTCAGATAAGAGAGTATTGGTGGGCATGAGCGGAGGCATAGACAGCTCTGCCGTTTGTATTATGCTTCAGGAGCAAGGCTATGAAGTGGTAGGTGTGACGATGCGTACTTGGGATGTGGCATCGGCCTTCTCATCTCCCGAACAAGAAGAACCGAACTTCATCCTCGAAGCCCGTGCCTTGGCCGAAAGGTTGGGCATCGAACACCACGTGGCCGATGTCCGCGAGGAGTTCAAGCAAGTCATCGTGAA
>JAFQBF010000014.1 GCA_017416735.1 Bacteroidaceae bacterium
CGAAGCATCCTTGCAGGTTCTCTTCGTTTTCGACAGTGGCTTCACCATACAGCCAGCACAATTTCTGAATGTCTTCCGCGTTCAGCTCCTTGTGAGTGGCTGTTGCGATGACGTTCTGATTGGGTGTTCTGAAAAATAGAATCATAGCACTATTTCGTTGTTATGTTAATTGAAATCTACTTTAATAAGGTGCAAAGTTACATAAAAGACGTATTATGTGAAAGAAATTTCGGGTCAAATATAGGTACTTTCGCAAAAAAGTGGCATCTTTGCAGTATGAATTGGATTGAACAAGTAACCATACTCGATTTATTGGTGAAAGGACTCATTATCGGAGTGGTAGTTTCCGCCCCGTTGGGTCCTGTGGGCGTGCTTTGTATTCAGCGTACGCTCAACAAGGGACGTTGGTATGGTTTCGTTACGGGTTTGGGTGCCGCCTTGAGCGACATCATCTATGCGTTGATAACCGGTTATGGCATGAGTTTCATGGACGAGTTCCTGATGAAGCACCAGGTGTTGCTTCAGATTATCGGCAGCATCATGCTGTTTGTGTTCGGTGTCTTCACGTTCCGTAGCAATCCCGTTCGCGCCATCCGTCCGGTTTCCGCCAATAAGGGAACCTATCTCCATAATTTCGTGACCGCCTTTTTCGTCACCCTTTCCAATCCGCTGATTATTTTCCTGTTCATCGGTCTGTTCGCCCGTTTCTCGTTTGTGATGCCGGGCAGTGCCATTGGATTCCAACTGGTAGGATATTTGGCGATTATCTTGGGTGCCTTGTTGTGGTGGTTTGGAATCACTTATCTGGTGAACAAGGTGCGTACGCAATTCAATGTACGTGGCATTTGGATACTGAACCGTGTCATCGGTAGTATTGTGATGTTGGCATCGGTCATCAGTCTTGTCTATACCATTTTAGGAAAAACGATTTACTAAACCCTGTATTGTCATGTTTATTTCCAAGCAATTGAAGCAACAGAACATTGCGGAATACCTCATTTATATGTGGCAGGTCGAAGATTTGATTCGTGCCTATGGGTGCGACATGGAACGTGTCCGTGAAAATCTGGTGTCCCGCTTCCCTGTGGAGCAGCAGGCAGAGCTTGCCCAGTGGTATGAGGACCTGATAGAGATGATGCGTCGCGAGGAAGTGATGCAGCGAGGGCATCTTCAGATCAACAAGAACGTCATTACTTGGCTCACCGACCTGCATCTGCAATTATTGGCTTCCTCCAAGTTCCCTTATTACAATGCGGCCTATTACAAGGCATTGCCTTTCATAGTCGAACTTCGTGCCAAGGGAGCGAACAAGGAAGAACCGGAACTGGAAACTTGTTTCGAGGCGTTGTACGGCATTCTTCTTCTAAAGTTGCAAAAGAAGGAAATCGGTGAAGAAACCCGGAAGGCGCAGGAAGCCATCACCACGATGCTTTTCATGCTTTCCACGTATTATATAGAGGATAAGAAAGGTATGTTAGAGCTTTAATGTCATTCTGAACGAAGTGAAGAATCTGTGACCATTTACTGTATGTACTCAGATTCTTCGTTTCACTCAGAATGACACTTACTTATAAAAAAGAAAACATGAAGAATATACTAATCACCGGGGCCAACGGGCAGCTTGGCAATGAAATGCGGGTGCTCTCAGCAGAAAATAAGGAGTACAATTACTTCTTTACCGATGTAGCCGAACTCGACATCTGTGATGCGAAGGCGGTTCTTGACTTCGTGAAGGCGAACGACATCAATGTCATCGTGAATTGTGCAGCCTATACGGCCGTAGACAATGCCGAGGACAATGTGGAACTTTGTACCAAACTGAATGCCGGTGCCGTAGGCTATTTGGCTGAAGCAGCTGAAGCTAACGGAGCCGAGTTCATCCAAATCTCCACCGACTATGTGTTCGACGGTACGGCGCACATCCCTTATCAGGAAACCGAGCCTACTTGCCCGAATTCGGTGTATGGCAATACCAAGTTAGCCGGTGAGCAGAATGCCTTGACGCTCTGTACCCGTTCGATGGTCATCCGCACGGCTTGGTTATATTCCACCTTCGGCAACAATTTCGTGAAGACGATGATTCGCCTCGGCAAGGAGCGCGACTCCCTCGGTGTCATCTTCGACCAGGTAGGTACACCGACATACGCCCGCGATTTGGCCCGTGCCATCTTCGCGGCCATCCGTCAGGGGGTAGTGCCGGGCGTCTATCATTTCAGCAACGAAGGTGTCTGTTCGTGGTATGATTTTACCAAAGCCATCCATCGCTTGGCGGGTATCACTACTTGCCAGGTGAAGCCTCTTCATACCTCAGAATATCCGACGAAGGCTTCTCGTCCGCATTATTCGGTGCTGGATAAGACGAAGATTAAGAATACGTATGGTATTGAAGTGCCGTATTGGGAAGATAGTTTAAAGGAATGTATTTCTCTGTTAACATCCGTGCCATCCTGAACGTAGTGAAGGATCTGTATCCATCCACGATTATGTATACAGATTCTTCGCGTTGCTCAGAATGACACAACTTAAATATAGAATATAAAAACATTATGAATAGCGAAATAGAAAGAAGAAGAACGTTTGCGATTATCGCGCACCCGGATGCCGGTAAGACCTCATTGACCGAAAAGCTCTTGCTCTTCGGTGGTCAGATTCAAGTGGCAGGAGCCGTAAAGAGCAACAAAATCAAGAAGACAGCTACATCCGACTGGATGGACATCGAAAAGCAACGTGGTATCTCGGTAACAACCTCCGTGATGGAGTTCGACTACCAAGACTATAAAATCAATATCCTCGATACACCGGGTCACCAGGATTTTGCGGAAGATACCTACCGTACCTTGACCGCCGTCGATTCGGTAATCATCGTGGTCGATGGTGCCAAGGGGGTAGAAACCCAGACCCGCAAGCTCATGGAAGTGTGCCGTATGCGGAATACACCGGTGATCATCTTCGTCAACAAGATGGACCGTGAAGCCAAGGACCCGTTCGACCTCCTCGACGAACTGGAAGAAGAACTCGTGATTGGTGTGCGCCCGTTGACCTGGCCGATTGAAAGCGGTCCGCGTTTCAAGGGAGTATATAACATCTACGAACAGAACCTCAACCTCTTCCAACCTTCCAAGCAAGTCGTGGCCGAAAAGGTGGAAGTGGATATCCATACCGAAGAACTCGACAAGCAGATTGGTGCGGACTTGGCGGACAAGCTCCGTAGCGAGTTGGAACTCATCGAGGGCGTTTATCCCGAATTTGATGTGCAGGAATACTTGCAAGGCTCGTTGGCTCCCGTCTTCTTCGGCTCGGCATTGAACAACTTCGGGGTAGAAGAGTTGCTGAATACCTTCGTGGAAATCGCTCCAAGCCCTCGCCCGGTGAAGGCCGAAGAACGCGACGTGCAACCGGACGAACAGAAGTTCACCGGTTTCGTGTTCAAGATTACCGCCAACATCGACCCGAACCACCGTTCGTGTATCGCTTTCTGCAAGGTATGTTCGGGCAAGTTCTCGCGCAACACACCTTATCTGCATGTGCGCCACGACAAGACCATGCGTTTTTCATCGCCTACTCAGTTCATGGCGCAGCGCAAGACCACGGTGGATGAGGCTTGGGCGGGCGACATCATTGGCTTGCCGGACAATGGCACTTTCAAGATTGGTGATACCTTGACCGAAGGCGAAAAGCTCCACTTCAAGGGCTTGCCGAGCTTCTCTCCGGAAATGTTCAAGTACATTGAAAATGCCGACCCGATGAAGCAGAAGCAACTCGCCAAGGGCATCGACCAGCTGATGGACGAAGGGGTGGCCCAGTTGTTCGTCAACCAGTTCAACGGTCGCAAGATTATCGGTACGGTAGGTCAGCTTCAGTTCGAAGTCATCCAGTATCGCCTGGAGAACGAATACAATGCCAAGTGCCGTTGGGAGCCTGTCAGCCTCTACAAGGCTTGCTGGATAGAGAGCGACGATGCCGAAGAGCTGGAAGCCTTCAAGAAGCGCAAGTACCAGTATATGGCGAAGGACCGCGAAGGCCGTGATGTCTTCTTGGCAGATAGTGGCTATGTACTCCAGATGGCGCAGATGGACTTCAAGCACATCAAGTTCCACTTTACATCCGAATTTTAGTAAACAATAGTAAGAGCTATGAAAATGAAAAACATTCTGGTGGCAGGTGTTGCATTGCTGCTTGCCGCCTGTACCCAACCGGCTCAGGAGGAGCAGACTCTCTCCGGTTTGTGGACTTCCAACTTCCAGGCCGAAAAGGATGGCAAGAAGACCGACCTGTTTGTCTTGAAGAACGCAAACGGTATGGAGGTGTGCATTACCAACTTCGGGGGCCGTATCGTGTCCGTTATGGTGCCCGACAAGGAAGGTGCTATGCGAGACGTGGTGCACGGATTCGATTCTGTGCAGGATTATATGAAGTACCCTACGGACTTTGGTGCTACCATCGGCCGATATGCCAACCGCATCAATCAGGGACGCATTACGGTGGAAGGTGTGGAATACCAGCTTCCTCAGAACAATTACGGCCATTGCCTGCATGGAGGTCCCAACGGATTCCAGTATGCAGTGTTCGATGTGGAAGAAGCCGACGAACGTTCGTTGACACTCAGCTATACGTCCAAGGACGGTGAAGAAGGATTCCCGGGCAATCTGACTTGTCGGGTAAACTTTACCTTGACCGACGACAATGCCATCGACATCAGCTACGATGCGGAAACCGACCGTACTACCGTGGTGAATATGACCAACCACTCGTACTTCAACCTGGACGGCGATGCATCGAAGACCAATGCGCACTATCTGCTCACCCTCGATGCCGACCGCTATACGCCGGTAGATAGCACCTTTATGACGACCGGCGAAATCCTTCCGGTGGAAGGTACGGATATGGACTTCCGCACGCCGGTAGCCGTGGGCGAACGTATAGACAATGATTTCATCCAGTTGCAGTATGGCAAGGGTTACGACCATAACTGGGTGCTCAATACCCAGGGCGACATCAACCGTCCGTGTGCTACGCTGGCTTCACTGGAGTCGGGCATTATGCTCGAAGTCTATACCAGCGAACCGGGCATCCAGGTTTATGCCGGCAACTTCCTTGACGGAACGCTGACCGGCAAGAAGGGAGCAGTCTATGGTCATCGCACCGCCATTTGTCTGGAAACACAGAAGTACCCCGATACACCGAACAAGCCCGAGTGGCCTTCTGCCTTGCTGAAGCCGGGAGAAAAATATACCAGCCGATGCATCTATAAGTTCTCGATAGTGAAATGAGTTAGGGCTGAAAAATAGAACGGAAGAATTCGATGAAATGGGGCAAAATGGAGGTTTTGCCCCATTTTTTTATAAACCTTTCCATTCCTTTCCATCCTTATGAACCACCCTTTTCAGAAAAAAGTTTAATTTCCTTCCACTCGTGCAACAGTCGTTGATTCACAGGAGCTTACGGTTGTAAGGAGCCGTTTTTCCTTACACCCTCCTTTCATCCATAAGCAGGTAAAAAATACGCCTTCGCAAAAATAAAAATCGCGAAGGCGAATTTTTATTTCGCGCCGGCGTTTTCAGAAATAGTTTATTCGACGAACGCTTCAGCAAGAAATAAAAATTCTTCTTCAACAATTCCCTCATTAAACTATTTGTTTCACCAGTCTTAAAGCTTCACCAGTCTTAAAGCTTCCGCCGGAAGCTCTATAAGCTTATTGCGATTCGTTACTAAGCTTCCGGCGGAAGCTCTATAACGCATTTCGAACAAAACCGGTTTCAGACCTTCAGGAAGTTCAGACTCTCTGAATATGAAATCATTACAATGCGGTTCCCGTCTGAATATCCTACTTTTTATAATGTCATCCAGAGCGAAGCGAAGGATCTCGGTAACATCCGCCAAAAAACATCGTCATACAGGAACTTCACCACGGAAGCTCATTGTAACTACCTGATGCTTAGTGGGTCTGAACTTCCTGAAGAAGATTTTCAACTTTTCATTCTAAATATATGTGGTTTCGTTTGTTTTTTGTAGCTTTGCATTTAAGATTGTGAACGAAAACGAAATGAAGAGAAAATTCTACATATTTGGAGTGCTTGCTGCGCTATGCTTATTAGGTACAGGCTATTATGCCTGGACGCTATACAATGCACATTGCAAGCAAATGGCAGAATGGAACGAAGGTGCAAAAGCCGCTTTCGAAGAAGCTTTGTGGATGGAGGTGAATAAGCGGGCGGATATACCGATTCCTTATTATTCGGGTGAAACAAAAGATCTGAAAACATTGAATGAAAGTATTCCTGATACTATTTATGTAACTTCTTCTTTTGGTCGTAGGGGGTATTATATAGATTGTGTCCGACGTGAACGGAGTTTAATTAAGGACTTGGATAAAAGTATAATGTTAGGTGGATTGTTGTATAAGTATCCTTTGTCTGTTGATACATTGGCAAAACATTGGAATATAGGTTTGTCTGAAAGAAAAATTCCTGCAAAAAGTAAGATTCGTTATGTTTTTACCGATTGGGATTTGAAGAATGATACGGTTTGTTCAGTTGCCAATAATCAGATACATTTTGATAGTTTGTCCGTTAGCTATTTAGGTATCCGTTGTGAACACGAAGTTACGGCATACATTTCTTATCCGCATTGGCTGTCTTCTTTTTCGTGGCAGAATGGTTGCGTTTATCTCGTTCCATGGTTATTGTTGGTTGTTTTGTATATTTTTTATCCACATTTGGAAACATTTGTGCGTCGCAAGCTTGTTTGGGAAAATAATATGGAAGTCGGGAAAAAAGATGTTGTAGAAAAGAAAGCCCGTTTGGTGAATGTAAAGATGGAAAAAGCTCAGGCGTTTGAATTTCCCGATGGAACCATATTCAATGCATTTGCATGTACTATAGAAAGGGATGGTTTGCAACAGCGCTTGCAGCCCCAATCCGTATCTTTATTAAAACTCTTTTTAAGCACGAGTGACTATAAGGTTACATCCGATGAAATCTGTGTGAAACTCTGGGGAGACGCTCAATATTCTTATCGGCTGCATTCGGCTATCACTCGTTTGAGAAATGACTTGAAAGCGGTCAAGTCAGAACTTGTTGTTAGTTGCTCGTATGGCGTTTATGAGCTAAAATCCCCCATTTCATCGAATATTTCTAACCCAAACTGACCAAATCTAACGAAATCTAACCAAACGACCGTTGGTTGGATTTCGTTAGAAGAAAGATACTTCCAGTCTCGGATTATTCCCCTACCTTTACATCGTGAACGTCGGGACAACGCTTCCCGGCAAATGTATAATATTAAATTTAAGAACGTATGCAAAAGTTTGTTTTGATTTTATTTGTGAGTGTGTTGGGTGTTTTTGTTGCTAATAAAAAGAAGGAAACACCAACTGTTACCAACGATGTGGTGTTGCAAAATGTAGAGGCTTTGGCGGATAATGAAAATTCGGGAGGTAATTACTCTATAAAATGTCTGATGGAAGGTGACACCGAATGTCCACATAATGGATGGAGAGTTATGTATGTAATCGAAGGTTTAAGTTTGGGTGACGATGAAGAAACTTATTAGTCTGATAGTGTTGTTGGGTGTTTTATCTGTCTATGCCTTTACTAAGGTTTCTTTTGGGGTAGAATATTCCGAAATAGTTTTCCCGAAGACGGAGGAATTGAAAGGGATCGTAGTACCGCTGGATTCCGCTTTGTTCCGTTATCCTTATCGGCTTCGAGTGAACGAAGACCGGGTTGTAATAGAAGATTTGCACGGTGTGGATCATTTTTTTCATCTCTTTACCTATCCCGATTTCCGTTATCTATCTTCTTTCGGACAGCGTGGGCAGGGACCGGAAGAAATGTTGACGGTAGATGATAGCCGTTGGCGAGGAAACTCTTTTTGGGGCTTGGACAATATCAAATCGGAACTGGTTCGTTGGGATTTCGATGAGGGTAGGAATCAAATGATTCGCAAAGAAAGGGTTAAGCTTGATAAAGCGACATTCCGTGCTTTTGACTTTGTGTTTTATAAGGATAATAGCATTTTGATTCCCAATTATTCAGGCGATACCCGTTTTTGTCAAGTTGATAAAACAGGAAAGCTAATCAAAAAATGGGGAACAATCCCAACGGATGACAAAGATGGATTGGAGAAAACTCCTTATGTTTTTGGTCAAGGTTGGTCTAGTATGATAGATTATTCATCTGTGAATGGTACTTTGGTAGCTGTAACTCAATTTGGTGAAGTAATGGAAATATGGGATGCAACAAAAAATACCTATAAATTGCTGAAAGGAAAATTGGGTGATCCGAAGTTTGAAGTGTCTCAACAGAAATATGCCATTCCTGCTGGAGTAAGAGGTGCTAACGACATCCAGGTAACTGACCGTGCCATTTATGTAGTCTTTCGGGGAGTGTCAATGAAAGAAGAGATGTTGGCTCATCAAAAAGGGAAGCCTTTGCCTCAAGGAGGACAGACCATCCGTGTATTCAGTTTGGATGGCAACCCCTTGAAAGAATACAAACTCGACCATTCTGTCAGTGGCATTTGGGTGGATGAACAGATGGGCAAGATATGGGCAGTAGATGTCAATAGCGATGAACCAATAGTGGAGTATAATATCAAATGATAGAGGTATGCGAATAATTGTAACTTTGATAATGTGTGTATGGATGCTGGTTTCCTGTCAGGAATCCCGTGAGGAAGCCATGCTCCGTTTGGTGAACGAGTGGAACGGTAAGGAAATCAAGTTCCCGTCCCGTTCGGTCTTCACCATTCAGGGTAAGGATACAGTCGATTTCGAGTTCCTTCATGCGGATTACAAAGTCGTGACGTATATAGATTCGGTAGGCTGTACCAGTTGCAAGCTCCAACTTCACCGTTGGAAGGAACTGGTGGCGGAAGTCGATTCGTTGACGGGTGAAAGTGTACCGTTCCTGTTTTACTTTCATCCCAAGGATGCAAAGGAACTCCGTTATTTGACCCGTCGGGACGATTTCACTTATCCCGTGTGTTTCGACGAACAGGATGAGTTGAACCGTTTGAACCAGTTCCCATCGGACATGACTTTCCAGACCTTGTTGCTGGACAAGTCAAACAAGGTGGTGGCGATTGGCAATCCGGTTCTCAATCCGAAGGTGAAGGAACTTTATGTAAGACTCATTACGGGTAACGAAGGTACTAAGTCATCGACTACACAGACTCAGGTTTCCGTCAGTCAAACAGTGGTGGATTTTGGCAAGTTCCCGATGCAGGAAAAAAAGGAACATCGCTTTGCCTTGTCCAACACGGGTAGCAACGTCTTGGCGGTACAGGATGTCATTACCTCCTGCGGATGTACCAAAGCAGAGTATAGTAAAGAACCGGTCCGTCCGGGTGGCACGCTGGAAGTGAAAGTGATTTATGAAGCCGATGAACCGGGACGATTTAATAAAAGCATTACAGTGTATTGCAACGCAAAAGAATCGCCCTTGCAGTTGACTATCAGAGGTTTTGCGGAGTAGCCTTATTGTGTCATTCTGAACGCAGTGAAGAATCTGCGAACGCAAACATAGTATTAACCCAAGAGAACAAAAGAGGGAGGAAAAGAGCTCAAGTACCAATCGTTTTCTTTTCTCTCCCCGTCTGCTCTCCCTAAAATATAGGAGGATATATTGGCGCAAAAATAGGAAATTAAATTGAAAGGAGCAATACGTTTGCTTGTCTGCTGAAAGGATAAATGCAGAAAAACAGAATTTAATAACAAATTTAAAAGATTTTTTTTATGCGAAGGAATATTTTGAAAATAGCTTTTGTCGTTGCAATTGCTATGGTGGCTGGAATCAATGTGTTTAATGCTCAAAAGCCGAATGTGTTGTCTGATGTTGCAATGGCTAATGTAGAAGCATTGGCTAATGATGAAGGTGGAAAAGAATTGACATGTTACAACTCTATTACAAGCAAAAAAGGATGCCAAGTTAGATATTGTCCTATTTGTGATTATTTAGAAGATTCAACTGATTGTTGGTATTCACTATCGGAAACTTGTACTAAGATGTAAGGGGATAAAACTTTAAAAAAAGAGTAAATAAAGAAAGAAGAGGACGTTTTTGTAATATAAGTTTATTATTCAAATGAGAACCATATAAGTATGAGGTGAATAGAATAAATTCTTTTGTAAAAATAGTTAACATTTGGGTGGCAAATTTCTATATTGAAATGTTCTCTTCTTTTGTGTATCTAAAATTTTAATCGTTTCTGGTATGAAGTATATAATGTTTTTTCTAGTTGTATTGTTGGTTGGATGTAACCATTCCAATTCTCCTGTTCCATCAAATGATTATATGGTACTGGATAGTATTGAATATGTGAAAAAGTTTCCACTTTCATATAAATTAAAAGATAAAGTCTTGGCAGAGTATGATATAATTGGAATATCTGATTTGGTAATTCAAGACTCTTTGCTGATTATTTCAACAAAAGGTCATAATTTAAGTGGGTTTTGGACATTTTTTAGTTTGAACACAGACAAGAAATTAGGTTCTTTTTTAAGTGTGGGGCAGGGACCTAATGAATTCTTACGCCCTATCTCTGCTGAAAAGGCTACATATTTTAAGAGCAAAGGTAATTTGGAAGCTTGTTTGTATGATTTTTATAGAGGGAAAGTTTATCGTTTTGACATAACAAAAACGTTGAACGAAAATAAATTAAATATAATTGAGATAGAACATCGTTTGTCAAAAAGTTTATTTAACTATGTTATGCTTGATGAAGCAAAATATTATTGTCGATCTATAAATGGAAATGAAACCCAGCAAAAGCGTTATGTGTGGGATAATGGTGTTGAAAAAATATTTCCTAATATGGAAAAACTTAATTTGGCAACGATAGAACAAGGTGAGGATTTTAACATATTATCTACTATCGTAGGTAAAAATCCCCAAGGAACATTGATTGTAGAATTACCTGTAAGTTTAAATCAAATAAATTTATTTGAAATCGATGGTGATTTTAATAAGACAATTTGTGTGGGCGAAAAGGTGGATAATATAGAGGCTATACAGAATAAATTTAAGTGGAATAGAATTTATACTTATGGAGGCTTGCGTACTTATGAACAGTTTTTTGCGGCTTTGTATGTTAATGAAACAAATGAAATTTATCAATTAGGGAGTGATAAATATCCAATTATTCAGATATTTTCGTGGGAGGGAATTCCTTTGGCTGAAATAGAATTAGATTGTAAAGTTGTGATGTTTGATATTGATTTTATTCATAAAACTCTTTATGTGGTGGATGATAAGGATGAAATCTATAAATATGCAATTGACGATATCCTATTTGATATAGCATCATAAGATGTGAACAGGAATTTTATCGTTTTCCGTTTTTAAGATACTATAATAGTCGATATAATTGGTAATTAATGTCCATATTGAGAATTTGATGTTAAAATAGAATGACGTAGAGATGAAGAAACTGATAGTTCTACTAAGTGTGTTGGGAATGCTTTCATGCACCCGCAATATGGGTTTGGAACGCACCTTCCAACGTACCGGTGTGAACCGTGCAGAACTGGAAAAGGTGCTCCGCCACTATGAAGGTGACGGACGCAAGCACCGTGCAGCCCTTTTCCTGCTGGAACGGATGGTGGACTGCTACGGCTATGACAATGCCCGCATCGACTCGATGAAGCGGTTGAAGTATCTTTCTTCCCTTTCTGGTAGGGAATAGTGTGAAGATGGAATTAATAGTATCCGTGAAGTAAATGAATAAAGAGAGTGATATGATGAAGTTTGCAGATCGATTGTTGACTGTTATGGTATGTTTGTCTGTTGCAATAGTAATCTACTTTTTGATGCAGACAACAACGGTCTGCACATTCCGTATCCCCACCGATTCCATGCAACCTGCTTTGCAACCTGGTGACAACATCCTTGTAAACAAGTGGGTGATGGGCGCGAGAATCTTCGACATTTGGGAAGCTGCGGAAGAAAAGGAAGTGGATATTCACCGTTTGCCGGGATTGGGGAAAGTGAAACGCAACGACGTGCTGGTGTTTCACTATCCCTATCCCCGTAGCAACGATAGCCTCTCCATGCATCTGCTGAAATACTATGTGAAACGCTGCATTGCCTTGCCGGGCGACACGATGGGCATTGAGCACGGACATTATTATATAAAAGGAGTCAATGAACCGGTAGGGAATGTGGAAGCACAGAAGCGGATTTCCCGACTGGATAAAGACGATGCAGGGGGTGTCGTGATGGATGCCTACCCCTGGGACAAATACTTGAACTGGACGATACAGGATTTCGGCCCTCTGCACGTTCCTGCCAGAGGCCAGACGGTGGCGATGGATTCCACCGCCGTGAAGCTTTACCGCAAGCTGATAGAGTGGGAGCAGAAGAAGCCCATGACAAGGAGCGGAGACAAGGTGTATCTGGGCGACAGCCTGATACAGGAATACCGCTTCAGGGAGAACTACTATTTTATGGGCGGTGATAATATGGAGAACTCGAAGGATTCGCGCTACTGGGGCTTGTTGCCCGAACCTTATATAGTAGGTGTGGCGACCCGAATCTGGAAGTCGGTGGATAAATACACGGACGAGGTTCGTTGGGACAGGGTAATGAAGAAAATAGAATAAGGATATGAGGAAACTGATACTATGGATAAGCCTGCTGTGTATGCTTTCCTGCACCCGAAACCCGGGCTTGGAACGCACGTTCCAGCGTGCGGGCGGGAACCGTTCGGAGCTGGAAAAGGTGCTCCGTCACTATGAAGGTGACGGGCGCAAGCACCGTGCCGCCCTCTTCCTGCTGGAGCGTATGGCGGATTGTTACGGCTATTCCGACCCTCTCATCGACTCGCTGCAGGAGTTGAGATACCTGAGTTCCCTTCCCGACCGGGGAGCGTGGACGGATTCGGTGAAGAAGGTTTGGAGCCACGTTTCCGTGCGGAACAGCCCGAAGGTGTATGATGCGCAGGTAATCAGTGCTGACTATCTGATCAGCCACATCGACCACGCGTTCAAGGTGTGGGACAGCCGTCCGTGGTCACGTCACTACTCGTTCGATGAGTTCTGCCGGTATGTGCTGCCTTACCGTCTGGCGGACGAGCCGCTGGAAGCCTGGCGTGAGAACTACTACCGGAAGTATGCCGCGCGTGTGGATTCCATTTATTCGGGCAGTGACATTGTGCGCAAGATACAGGCAGTGCAGACGGTTTTCCAGGCCGACGGCACGGGTTGGAGCGAACTCTTCCCCCAGCTTCCCCATCCGGGTGCCCTCTTCCTGCTGGAGCATCCTGTGGGTGTCTGTGTGGAGCTTTGCGACTATGTGGCCTATCTGCTCCGTTCGTTGGGCATCCCTGCAGTGACTGACCAATACGTGGTTTCTCCGCATACGTCGGGTGCGCATTGGTGGAACGCTGTTCGTGACACGACGGGCCGTATGGTCTCCTTCTGGATGCCTGAGTCGGCGGTGGACCGCCTTCGGAACGACGGGCGTCCGAAGGGTAAGGTGTTCCGCCGTGAATACGGGAATGAAGTTCGTGACGTGACTGCGGAATACTTCGGTGCGAATGAAGCGAGAACGGAGCTGGTACCAGCTGCCCAAGGCAAGGAACTGGAGCTTTGTGTGTTCACTTGTGGAAGGCATGTGCCGGTGGATAAGGGAACGTCAAACGGACGGACTGCGGTTTTCCGCAACCTGGAGCCGGGCATCCGCTTCTTCCCGATGTATCGGGATGAGGCCGGCAGATTAGTGTTTGCGGGTCATCCTTTCTGCATAGACAGCCTGGGCAGTACGGTAAGCTATGTTCCCGACACGACGATCCGCCATCGTGCGGTGCTCCGCCGCAAGTATGCCTACCACCATCACTTGAAGGAGCGTGCCGTCCGTATGTCGGGCAACCGGGTGGAAGGCAGTCTGTACAAGGACTTCCGCAGCAGCGTCCCGCTGTTTACCTTCCCCCGTACGCTGAAGACGAACCGTCAGGTGATGGAGGCAGAGACAGATGTGGCGGTACGCTATGTGCGTTGGTATGCTGAACCTGCGAAGTTCAATGTGGTTGCGGCGGAAGTGGCTTTTTATGAACAGGGTACGGGACGGTGTATTCCGTATGGTGTGCTTGACTTGCCGGAGTCGTCCTACGGCTATGGGGTGGAAAAGATGACGGACGGTGATGTGCTGACGACCTATCAGGCGAAGGAAGCCAGTAGTCAAGTCCTGACCTTTGACTTGGGCGGCCATTACCGGTTGGGCAGTATGCTGTATGTGCCTCACAACGACGGCAATTATATCGAGCCGGGTGATGAGTACGAGCTTTTCTATCACGACGGGGCAAGGGGTTGGCAACCGTTGGGCAGACAGACTGCCGTGACGGACAGCCTGGTGTATGACAATGTGCCGGGCAATGCCGTGTTGTGGCTCCGTGACTTGACGAAAGGGAAAGAAGAACAACAATTCATATTGGACAATGATGGTGAACAGGTTTTTCATTAATTCGTGTGTAAGGACGGCTGTTGTCTGGCTGTTGATGGCTGCCGGTACGGTGGAAGCCGTATGGGGCTTGCTTCAGGTATATGGTTACGAACTTTCCAAGCATTCGCTGTATGCGCTGACGGGTTCGTTTTACAATCCCGGTCCTTATTCGGGTTTTCTGGCGATGTGCTTTCCGCTGGCGCTGGACGAGTGGCTGAAAGGGAAACGGGTGTGGAAGCATATCGCCTTGGCTGCACTGGTGCTGATGCTGCTGGTGCTCCCTTCGGGGATGAGCCGCACGGCCTGGGTAGCTGCCTTGGTGGCTTCGGGGTATGTGTTGGCGATGTATCATCGGGATTGGCTGTACCGATATAGGAAGGGGTTGATGGTAGGCGGTTTACTGTTGGTTATACTGGCCATCGGTGCTTACCATTGGAAGAAGGATTCGGCCGACGGTCGGTTGCTGATGTGGAAGGTCTCTGTACAGGCGATGATGGAACGTCCCTGGTATGGAGTGGGCTGGGAGTATGTAGCGGGTACGTATGGTGATGGTCAGGAGAGTTATTTCGCTTCGGGTAAGGCTACACCGCAGGAAGCGTATGTGGCGGGCGCGCCGGAGTATGTGTTCAACGAGTATCTGCAAGTGGGTCTGGCTTGGGGTGTCCCTGCCATGCTCGGTATTATAATCGTAGTGATTGTCTGTTTCAGCTGGGGACATTTGAGCAGGCAGTATGGTGTGTGCGGTGCGCTTCTTTCGTTGGCCGTATTTGCCTTTGCCTCCTATCCGTTCCAGTTCTTAGAATTCATCCTGTCCTTTTTAGCTCTGTTGGTGGCTTGCGCAATGG
>JAFQBF010000133.1 GCA_017416735.1 Bacteroidaceae bacterium
CTGGGCAACATCGGTCATACAGGCGATGACCCAGAAGGATACACGTATGCCACCTGCTATGTAAACCCCAAGGACGAGACCCTTCATTTCTTCAGGATGCAGGGAAGGAAATACATCCAATATAATAAAGAAGGCAAATATATGGGCGAAATACCGACACCCGCATCGCTGACAACTTCTTATTATCCTCTGTTCTTGGATTCGGTAGTCATCGCCCATCCTTACGGAGTTCACAGCCATCAGCCCATCGACCGCCTCTATCAATTTGATTATCAAGGCTCCATTCAAGATTCCATCCCCATCACCATACACGACACCTTCGACAAAGCATCGGAGACCATGGTAGCAGCAACGATTTGGGATGGCTTAGGCCCCGGCATAGAACGCCCCTACGGACTCTTGTTCAAGAACGGAGGTCTCAAAACAGAGCATGAAAACAAATATATCGGCATCTACCCTTATAGATATCCGAGCTTGTGGCTTTGCAAGAACGAAATCCACTTCCACGAAGCACTGAACGATACGATTTTCCAAATAGACGGGAACCGAATCACACCTTACTTGACCTTCCACACAGGCAACCGGCACTTCCCTTTGGAAAAGAAAGGCGAGAAGGAAGCAAGCGAAGGAACCCTCGTCATCACCGATGTAATGGAAACATCCCGATGGATACTCTTCCATTGCACCAAGGACATTTATGGAGAACCCGAGTCCTACCAAGGGATGTATGACAAAGAAAACGGGGAAGTACGATTAACCAAGGAAAGCGACGGATTTATAAATGACATCCATCATTTCCTACCGATTCATCCCGAAGCATACAGCGAGAAAGGCGAATGGGGAACGTTGCTAAGCGTCGAGCAGATACAGACATTCCAAGAGGAGCATCCTGATTTCAAGATGGAAGGTGCTTTGCTTTCGTTGAAGGATTTGGAGTTTGATGCCAATCCGGTAGTGGTGATTGTGGAGCCTTGAGGTTTCACCACAGATTACATAATCTGTTGTGAAACCTATAAGCAACTATCAGAACATCCGGCTCACCCGTTCAATACCAGCAGCCAGGATATCGATTTCTTCTTTCGTATTATACAGCCCGAAGGAAGCACGAACCGTACCTTCGATGCCGAGACGAATCATCAACGGCTGTGCACAATGATGACCGGTGCGGACAGCAATGCCGAGACGGTCGAGCAAAGTTCCCATATCGAGGTGATGAATATTTCCTACCAAGAACGAAATGACACTGCTCTTGTGTTCCGCTTCACCAAAGATGCGCATGCCTTCAATCTGCTTCAAACGCTGCATGGCATATCGGGTCAATTCCTGTTCGTGGGCTTCGATGTTCTCCATACCGAGAGCTGAAACATAGTCCAAAGCTTTGGCCAAAGCGGTGGTACCGATGTAATCCGGTGTACCTGCCTCGAACTTGAACGGCAATTCATTGAAGGTGGTCTTCTCGAACGAGACGCTCTGAATCATCTCGCCTCCCCCTTGATACGGAGGGAGCTTGTCGAGCCATTCTTCCTTGCCATAGAGCACACCCACACCCGTAGGGCCATATACCTTGTGTCCGCTGAAAGCGAAGAAATCGGCATCGAGGTCCTGCACATCCACCTTCATGTGGGGAACGCTCTGTGCACCGTCCACCAACACGGGCACTCCGTGCAAATGGGCTTCGGCAATCATTTCCTTCACGGGATTCACCGTACCCAACACATTGCTGACGTGCATCACACATACCAACTTCGTCTTTTCCGAGAAAAGCTTCTTGTATTCATCCTGCAACAATTCGCCTTTGTCGTTCATCGGAATCACCTTCATAACGATGCCTTTCTTGGCAGCTTGTAATTGCCAAGGCACAATGTCGCTATGATGCTCCATCGTCGAGACAATCACCTCATCGCCTGCCTCCATCTGGCTATCGGCAAACGATGATGCCAGAAGGTTGATACTCTCGGTCGTACCTCGGGTGAAGATGATTTCGTTGGTGCTACGGGCATTAATGAAGCGACGCACCGTTTCGCGCGAAGCTTCGTGCAACTCCGTAGCCTGCTGAGACAGGAAATGTACTCCACGATGCACATTGGCATTCACGGAGTAATATTCGTTGGTGATGGCCTCCACCACCTGACGGGGCTTCTGTGTCGTGGCTCCATTGTCGAGGTAAATCAATGGTTTGCCATACACTTCCCGGCTGAGGATGGGGAAATCTTCTCTGATTTTATTGATATCGTACATAATAATGAAGAATGATGAATGAAGAATGAAGAATACCATCCGGATGGAAATTCTTCATTCTTCATTCTTAATTAATCACTTACAAATAGCACATCCCTGGCACTTGTTCAACTCGCCACGGAAACGCTTTTCTACCAACAGATGCAAGCGGTCTTTCAGCGCATCCATACGGATGGTGTCGATGACTTCGTTCACGAAAGCAAACATCAGCAACAAACGGGCTTCCTTCAATGAGATACCACGTTGCTGCATATAGAACAAGGCCTTTTCGTCCAACTGACCTACCGTAGCACCGTGCGAACACTTCACGTCATCGGCATAGATTTCCAACTGAGGCTGGGTGTACATACGGGCTTCGCGAGTGGCACAAAGGTTGCGGTTCGTCTGTTGGGAAGAAGTGTGCTGCGCTCCTTCACGCACCAATACCTTTCCGGCAAAGGCACCAACCGACTGGTCATCGAGTACATACTTGAAGAGTTCGTTGCTGGTACAGTCGCTCACCTTGTGGTCGATGATGGTATGATTGTCCACATGCTCGTTCTGGTCTTCAATCGCCATGCCGCAAAGGTTGATTTCCGCTCCCCGACCATTCAGTGTCACTTCTGTCATATTGCGAGTGGTACCGTTATGCAAGGTCATGCCATTGAGCAAGACATTGCTGTTGGCTTCCTGGTTGACATACAGATTGCTGAAACGAACCGTGCTGTTGTGTGTCTCTTCCAATTCATAGAAGTCGAACACGGCATTCTCGCCCACGAAGACTTCCACCACTTGAGTAGAAAGGAAATTCACATCGTCCATCGCATGATCGCAAATAAGCATACGGGCTTGTGCCCCGTCTTCGAGCACGATAAGCAGACGACGGTTCACCATGAAGTTGACATCCGCACGAAGGATATTTACCAACTGGATGGGCTTGTCAACGACTACTCCCTTCGGTACATAAAGCAGGAAACCATCCTGTGCAAAGGCAGTATTGAAAGCCGTGATGGCATCCTTCGAGGTATCGGCCAACTTGCCGTAGTACTTCTTCACCAATTCGGGATGCTGCGCAGCCAATTCCTTCAAGCTACCGAGCAACACGCCTTCGGGTAATGAAGAATGAAGAATAGTCGCTTTGCGACGAAATGAAGAATTTCCATGCGAAAGCGATTCTTCATTCTTCATTGTTCGTTCTTCATTATAAAAAGCATCGTTCACCACGAAATAGAGGGCGGTGCTCATGTTCGGCACATCGCACTTGAACACTTCATACGGATTGACCGGAATGTCGAGACGGTTCAGGTTCAAGCCATAATCGGGTGCGAAGAGCTTCGCCGCATCGGTATATTTGTATCGTTCCTCCTTCGTGGTGGGGAAGCCTTGGCGTTCGAAGTCGGCAAAAGCCTGGGCACGGGGTGCGTTCATCACCTCGGTGCTGTGCCGGCAAATCATGGCTTCGCATTGCGAAAAGAGGTCAATATATTGTTGTTCTGCTCTCATCATTCTCCCAATTCTTTCTTAATCCAATCAAAGCCACGCTTTTCGATTTCCAACGCCAATTCCGGGCCGGCAGTCTTTACGATGCGGCCTTTGTAAAGCACATGTACCACATCCGGCTTGATGTAGTCCAACAAGCGTTGGTAGTGGGTAATCACGATGCAGCTGTTTTCGGGTGTCTTGAGTTTGTTCACGCCTTCGGCTACGATTCTCAAAGCATCGATGTCCAGGCCCGAGTCCGTTTCGTCCAGGATGCTGAGCTTCGGTTCAAGCATCGCCATCTGGAAGATTTCGTTGCGTTTCTTCTCACCACCGCTGAAACCTTCGTTCACCGAGCGGTTGGCCAACTTGTTGTCCAGCTCCACCACCGCACGCTTTTCGCGCATCAGCTTCAGGAACTCACTAGCGGTCAATGCCGGCTTACCTTCGTACTTACGCTTCTCATTAACGGCAGCACGCATAAAGTTCACCATGCTTACGCCCGGAATCTCTACCGGATATTGAAACGAAAGGAACAAGCCGGCATGACTACGGTCTTCCGGACTCAACTCCAACAAGTTCTGACCTTCGAAAGTCACCGAACCTTTGGTCACTTCGAACGAAGGATGACCTACCAATACCGATGAAAGTGTACTCTTTCCCGAACCGTTAGGCCCCATAATGGCATGCACCTCGCCTTTCTTGATGCTGAGGTTGATGCCTTTCAATATTTCTTTGCCATTGACACTGGCATGTAAGTCTTTTACTTCTAACATAATCTTATATAGTTGATAGTTGATAATTGATAGTTAATAGTGATATGTAATTAAACAACTATCAACTATTAACTATCAACTATCAATTAATTATTATCCAACGCTTCCTTCCAACGAGATGGCCAAGAGCTTCTGGGCTTCTACCGCAAACTCCATCGGGAGCTTGTTGATGACTTCCTTGGCATATCCATTCACAATCAAGCCTACGGCATCTTCGGTATTGATGCCTCGCTGATTGCAATAGAACAACTGGTCTTCGCTGATTTTGCTGGTAGTCGCTTCGTGCTCCACAATCGCCGTCTCGTTGTGGATGTCCATGTACGGGAAGGTGTGCGCACCACATTCACTACCCAACAGCAACGAGTCGCACTGACTGTAATTGCGTGCATTCTCGGCTTTCTCGGCCACACGCACCAAGCCACGATACGAATTCTGACTCTTGCCGGCACTGATACCTTTACTCACAATGGTACTGCGAGTATTCTTACCGATATGAATCATCTTGGTACCCGTATCGGCTTGCTGATAGTTGTTCGTTACGGCCACGGAATAGAACTCGGCCACCGAATTGTCACCCGTGAGGATGCAACTGGGGTATTTCCAGGTGATGGCCGAACCGGTTTCCACCTGTGTCCAGCTCAGCTTGCTATCCACTCCCTTGCAATGTCCGCGTTTGGTTACAAAGTTATAAATTCCTCCCTTACCTTCCGCATCTCCGGGGTACCAATTCTGCACGGTCGAGTATTTTACTTCGGCACGGTCGTGCACCACGATTTCTACGATGGCCGCATGCAGTTGGTTCTCGTCACGCTGAGGAGCGGTACAGCCTTCCAAATACGATACATAGCTGTCATCGTCCGCCACAATGAGCGTGCGTTCGAACTGACCGGTGTTGGCCGCATTGATGCGGAAATACGTGGAAAGCTCCATCGGGCAACGCACGCCCTTCGGGATATACACGAACGAACCGTCGCTGAATACCGCCGAGTTCAAGGCCGCATAGAAATTGTCGCGATAGTTCACTACCGAGCCGAGGTACTTCTGCACCAAGTCAGAATGTTCACGAACCGCTTCGCTGAACGAACAGAAGATGATGCCCTTCTCCATCAGTGTTTCGCGGAACGTGGTCTTCACCGACACCGAGTCCATCACGGCATCCACCGCCATGCCACTGAGCGCCATCTGCTCTTCAAGCGGAATACCCAACTTATTGAATGTCTTTATCAACTCCGGGTCCACCTCGTCCAGGCTCTTCGGCCCTTCCTTCTTTCGGGTCGGGTCGGCATAGTAAGAGATGTCCTGATAGTCTATTTCCGGGATATCGAGGTGTGCCCAAGTCGGCATCTCCATCGTGAGCCAATGGCGATAAGCCTTCAAGCGGAACTCCAACAGCCATTCCGGCTCGTTCTTCTTGGCCGAAATCAGTCGGATGACCTCCTCATTCAGCCCTTTCTCGATGATATCCGTGTGAATGTCCGTGGTGAAGCCATACTTGTACTTCTCCTTCGTCAGTTCCCGCAGATATGCGTTATTTTGTTGTTCTTCCATAATTCACTGTTTATTTTTCATCCGCAGATATCGCTGATTACGCTGATTACGCTGATTATTTATATCTGCGTCATCCGTGTCATCAGCGGATGAAAATTAGTTGATTAAACCATCCGTTACCTCCTTGATGTCGTTCGTCACGTCCTTGACTACGGGCAGACATTGGTCCACCAGTTCCTTCATCGGAGTATATAACACGGATGCTTTCTTGGTTGTTTTGCTTACCATCTCACTCTTGGGGTCGATGTATTCCAACACATAGATTCCGATACCTACAAGAAGCATCATCTTCACAGCCCCCAACATCGCACCGGCCAAGCGGTTCAGCCATCCTAAGTGGACCACTTCCAATGCCTTGGTCAGCACCGATGCCACCAACGAACAGCCGATGGGCACCGCCACCCAAATCAGGATGAAAGACAAGATTTGTGCAATGGTAATCGATGTACCCAAGGCAGGTGCCAATTGCTCTGCCACCGTACCGAACAAGGCACGGGCCAGCAACAAGCCTGCCACAAAGCCGACAACCGATGCCAATTCCTTCATCGACCCTTTCATCAGTCCCTGAATGACTCCGACACCTATCAGTATCAATATGATAATGTCTATTACTTCCATTGTCATTAATAAAAACATATGTGTCATTCTAAACGGAGTGAAGAATCTGTAGTCATAGCGCAGCCTTTGAGGATGCAATCAGATTCTTCGCTACGCTCAGAATGACACTTATAGTTATATCAATTATCTTTCTTTTACAGCGTCTGCTTCACTTCGATTTCTTCGAATGTTTCAATCACGTCGCCTACCTTGATGTCGTTGCAGCTGGTCAAGCTGATACCACACTCAAAGTTCGTACCCACTTCCTTCACATCGTCCTTGAAGCGCTTCAAGGCATTGATGTTGCCGGTGAATACCACGATACCGTCACGAATCAAGCGGGCACGGTCACTACGCTTCACCTTACCGGTCTTCACCATCGCACCGGCCACCTGACCCACCTTGCTGATGTTGAACACCTCACGCACTTCGATGGTAGCGGTCACCTGTTCCTTCAAGGTCGGTGCCAACATACCTTCCATCGCAGCCTTCACTTCTTCGATGGCATCGTAGATGACCGAGTACTTGCGGATATCGACACCTTCCTGTTCGGCCAACTTACCTGCCGATGCCGAAGGACGTACCTGGAAACCGACAATAATCGCATCCGAAGCAGCCGCCAAGGTCACATCCGATTCCGAAATCTGACCTACACCCTTATGGATAACGTTCACCTGGATTTGTTCAGTCGAAAGCTTGATCAACGAGTCGCTCAATGCTTCTACCGAACCGTCCACGTCACCCTTCACGATGATGTTCAGTTCGTGGAAGTCACCGAGAGCGAGACGACGGCCCACTTCATCGAGAGTCAACATCTTCTGCGTACGCAAGCCCTGTTCGCGTTGCAGCTGTTCACGCTTGTTGGCCACTTCACGGGCTTCCTGGTCAGTATCGAACACGTGGAAGGTATCACCTGCCGCCGGAGCACCGTTCAGACCGAGAATCAATACCGGTTCTGCCGGACCCGCTTCCTTAATGCGCTGGTTACGTTCGTTGAACATCGCCTTCACCTTACCGTATGAAGTACCTGCCAACACGATGTCGCCCACACGGAGTGTACCGTTCGACACCAATACAGTAGCTACATAGCCACGGCCCTTGTCGAGTGACGATTCGATGATAGAACCGGTTGCCTTTCTGTCCGGATTAGCCTTGAGTTCCAACATTTCGGCTTCGAGCAATACCTTTTCCAACAAATCTTCCACACCCAAGCCCTTCTTGGCCGAGATATCTTGTGACTGGTACTTACCGCCCCATTCTTCCACCAGGAAGTTCATAGCAGCCAGTTCTTCCTTAATCTTGTCCGGGTTGGCCGCCGGCTTGTCAATCTTGTTGATGGCAAACACGATAGGCACGCCCGCCGCCATAGCGTGGTTGATGGCCTCCTTGGTCTGCGGCATCACATTGTCATCGGCAGCTACGATGATGATAACGATATCGGTTACCTTCGCACCACGAGCACGCATCGCTGTAAACGCTTCGTGACCCGGCGTATCGAGGAACGTGATGTGACGTCCGTCTTCCAACTTCACGTTGTAAGCACCGATGTGCTGGGTGATACCACCCGCTTCACCGGCAATTACGTTTGCCTTACGGATATAGTCGAGGAGCGAAGTCTTACCATGGTCAACGTGACCCATCACGGTCACAATCGGCGCACGTGGTACCAAGTCTTCTTCCGCATCGGCTTCTTCGGTGATGGCCTGAGAAACTTCTGCACTTACATATTCTGTCTGATAACCGAATTCTTCAGCTACCAAGTTAATGGTTTCCGCATCCAGACGCTGGTTAATGGACACCATCATACCGATGCTCATACAAGTACCGATAACCTTTGTCACAGGAACGTCCATCATATTGGCCAATTCGTTTGCAGTCACGAATTCGGTCAGCTTCAGGATCTTGCTTTCTTCCTGTTCCATTTCTTCCTGCTCCATCATACGGTCGCGCACGTTTTCGCGCTTTTCCTTCCGATACTTGGCAGCCTTGTTCTTGGTCTTGTTGGTCAAGCGGGCCAACGTTTCCTTTACCTGCTTTGCTACATCTTCATCGCTCACTTCCACCTTCGGAGCCGGCTTCTTGAAACGATCCTTGTTCGGCTTGCCCTGGTCCTTGCCCGGCTTTCCGCCGGCATTGGCATTTTTGCCAGGATGTCCATCCTTGCCTTCCTTGCGTGGATTTCCTCCTTGCTGGTTGCCTGCGGCATTAATATCGACGCGTTCCTTGCCTATACGGTTACGTTTCTTCTTCTTTCCACCTTCTTCGTCAGAATCCTTTGCAGGCTTATCCTTGCGGATTTCCTTGATGATGGACTCCTTCATCTGCTGGCGCTGTTGCTGACGCTGCTTTTCCTTTTCGTCCCGTTCCTTCTTCTTTTCTTCCTTAGTCTTTTTCTTGGGACGAGTCGATTGGTTCAATGCATCGAGGTCAATCTTTCCCAACACATTGATGGATGACTTGAATTCTGTGGGACGAATCTTGAACACGCCGTCCTCTTCCTGTGCGCCCTTTACTTCCGGGCTTTCTACCTTCACAAGTTCTACCTGTGGTTCAGGCTTCTTGACTTCCACCGGTTCGGGTTCCTGCACTTTCACGGGTTCCGGTT
>JAFQBF010000134.1 GCA_017416735.1 Bacteroidaceae bacterium
GTTCTTCTTGCTCCGTCCTTCGGCTCCATCGGGCTATACCGTATTCGAAGCCAGCCCTGTTGCACAAGTCGTATCCATGGAGACACACGAGGGTATCCATACGCTGAACATCCCCCGAGGCATGAACAAGCAACTCACCTTGGCAGACGGTACACAGGTTTGGCTCAATGCCGAAAGCTCTCTGCAATATCCCGAAACTTTTGCGGACAAGGGGCAACGGGTAGTGCATCTGAAAGGCGAAGCTTATTTTGAAGTGGCAAAAGATTCCCTTCATCCTTTCCTGGTGAAGACGGATGTGCTGGAAACCCGTGTGCTGGGAACCGCCTTCAATGTCCGTGCCTATTCTCCCGAAGATACGCAAGTCACTTTGGTAGAAGGAAGCGTGAAGGTGAGCGACAAACATCATCACGAACTTCAGTTGAAGCCGGGAGAACATGCCACCGTCCGGAAAGGAAACGCTTTGAAGTCCACACAAGTGGCAGAAGCATCCGCCTATCGTTCATGGGCCGATGGTCAGTTCTATTTCGACGATACGGAGTTGGTGGAAATCATGCGTGAATTGGGACGATGGTACAATGTAGATATTCTCTTTACCAACCGTGAAATTATGGACGACCGCCTGCACTTCCAAGCCGAAAGAAACGGTTCGCTTGCTGATGCTTTGGAATTACTGAACAGCATGCAGAAGGTGAACGCAAGGATTGAAAACGGGCAGGTCATTGTCGGTCTTTAATCTTTTTTCGAAAAAAGTTCGGAATATCGGTACCCGATTGGAACAGTTGTCCGTATTACTAGCAAAAGAACATAAATAGAATTGAAAACATGAAAACAAGAATCTTTTATCTTTTGCTGACGCTGATTAGCGTACAACTGACTCTTTCGGCACAAGCCGACCAACGTATCAACCTTGCTTTTCAGAACGAGGCCTTGCCTACCGTTCTGAAAAAACTGGAACAAGCTTCAAGCTATCGTATCCTTTTCACATACGACGATGTGCAGTCCTATCAAGTGACGGCTACACTTCACGACTCCACCATCTTTCAGGCCATAGAAAAGGTGCTGGAAGGCAAACCGCTTACTTACACTCGAAAAGACAATCAGTACATCATCATTCTTTCTGCCAAGGTAAAGCAGAAACCTCTTGCCATTCGAGGTACGGTGATGAACGAAAAGAATGAGCCGATGCCCTTCTGTAACGTGCTTTTGCTCACTCCCGACTCTACCTTTGTAAACGGATGTGTTACGAAGGAAGACGGTTCGTTCGCGATGGCAGGTGTGGAAGGTACACCCTATCTGTTGAAAACTTCCTACATCGGATATGTTACTTCTACCCAACCAGCTGACGGACGCAATTTGATTCAGCTTCTTCCCGATGCTTTGGCATTGGAAGAAGTGACCGTTACCGCCGAACGTCCTTTGATTGAAGCCAGTGCCAACGGACTGAAAGCGAATGTTGCCGGTACTTCCCTTGCCAAGATGGGAACAGCCGGTGAAATGCTTTCGCATCTACCCTTTGTCACGGGAAAAGATGGAAGCTATACCGTATTGGGACACGGCACGCCCGAAATCTACATCAACAATCGGAAAGTTCGCGATACAAGTGAACTTGACCGACTTCGTGCTGATGAGATTGTATCGGCCGAAGTGATTACTACACCAGGGGTAGAGTACGCTTCGGATGTAACTGCCGTTATCCGTATCCGTACCATTAAGCAGCGTGGACAGGGTTGGAGTGGAAGTTTCCGTACCAATTATTCGCAAGGTAGTTTGGCACGGGGCAATGGACGAATTAATTTGAACTACCGTACTGGAGGATTGGATATTTTTGGAAGCGGATATGTGAAACGAAACACTTTTTACGGGAATAGTACGACTGACAACAAGTTGGAAGCATCATCCATATGGGAAACACATACACAGACACATTACAATCAGCATCAGGACTATTTCTATGGAACATTGGGATTTAACTATGATTTCAATGAACGGCATTCCATCGGTCTAAGATACGAACCCAATACTCCCATCGGTAATCATAAGAGATACACTCACTCCAATGTCCTCGTGAAACGGGACGGAGAATTTTTGGAAGAAATGCAAACGGAGCAGATGAACATAAACAAAAGCCGATGGAAACATTCGGTCAATGGATATTACAGCGGAAATATGGGTCAATGGCAACTGGATGTCAATGCCGATTATTTGTTCGGTCGAAACGAATCCCTCCAACAGGTTATCAACAACGGAGAAGAAGCAGCTGAATCGACCAACAAAATCCGCAACTATCTGTATGCCGTGAAAGCCGTAGCCAGTACTCCGCTTGCAAAAGGCCGTCTTTCGTTCGGTACGGAAGAAACTTTCACCAATCGTCACGACTTGTTCTTTCAAAGCGGATTCAGTGCTGATGCCGACAATCATGTGAAGACAGGCATCTGGTCTGTTTTTGCCAATTACTCCATACCTCTTGGCAAATGGAAACTAAATGCTGGATTCCGATATGAGCATCAACAGACAGACTATTATGAAGGAGGAGTATATAAACCTGAACAAAGTCCAACCAACAAGGATTTTATCCCGACTTTCTCGGCCAACTATGCTAATGGGGATTGGAATCTGACTTTAAGTTATAAACCCAGCATGTATCATCCTCATTATAGCTTGTTGAGCAGTGCCGTCGATTATCTAAGCAAATACGAATATACTGTCGGCAACCCTCTTTTGGAAAGTCCCAGAAGCAAAACCCTATCGCTGGACGTGTCATGGAAATGGATCTATTTCACAGCTTTTTATATGTCCACTAAAAATCAATATACACAATTACGCAAGGCATATAACGATGAAACACATCCGGGGGTAACGCTTTTTCATTTCAAGAACTTTCCCCAATCATATACCTATAATGCTTTGATTACCTTGGCACCTAAATTCGGTATATGGCAACCGCAATTCACATTCAATATCAATTATTGGGATGCACATTGGGAAAGCCTCGGTATTGAACAAAGTTGGAAAGGTCCTTATACCTATTTCATTTTAGACAATACGTTCAATTTACCAAAAGGCTGGCTTGTTAACCTCCAAGGAACCTATGTTCCGAAGTTCAAACAAGGTTCTTCCAAAAAGCCGGAAATAAGTGTGGTTGATTTCCGCCTATCGAAATCATTCTTGAAAAATGACGCTTTGAGTGTAACCTTGACCTTTGATGATATTTTCCATCAACAGCATAATACAATGACAAGCTATTTCATCGGCACCTCTACCACCTTTACGGAATATTACGACCATCAACGTGTGGGCGTAACACTCTCTTACAAGTTTAACGCTACCAAGAGCAAGTACAAGGGTACAGGTGCCGGTCAGAGTGAAAAGAGCCGTTTGTAAATTGAACGGCCTTATAATTTAACTCACTAAAAACAGATCATCATGGATAAAACAATCATTATTATTGCACTATTCCTATTCTCTTCTTGTTCATCACAAAAAGAGAATCGAGAACATAATTCCATCTACTCTTATTCTGATTTGAAAGAATATTCTACCAACATCACACGTAGTGAAGATTTTCTTACCTTGCCTTTAGAATATATAGAATTGGAAACAACAGACAACAGCTTGGTGGGATACGTCGAAAGAATTGTGGTAAACGACAGCCTCATCTATATTAAATCAGATGGGTCGCTTCATTTGTTCGAAAGAAACGGTAAGTTCAGAAACAGCATCGGACGAGTAGGACAAGGCCCGAAAGAAGTAATAAGCATCTTCGATTTTGCTGTTGATGCAGAGAATCAAGAAGTGTATATACTCGATTTGCAAGGGCAGAAAATCAATGTTTATAAGAATAACAATACGTTTCTTCGTTCCATTCCTTGTAAAGAAGAAGGCATATTCAGACACGTAGAAATCTACAAGGGAGAAGTTTGCCTTACCTATATGAACCTGATGGGAAACGAAGTCAACAAATTTCGTTCAACGGACAAAGAAGGCAATACCCGATGCATCTCTGCCAATGATGTCAAGTTTGAATCTCTTCAACCTTTTGCCGTCAGTGATTGCAAAACTATGCAACAAACAGAAATCGGATTGCTGGTCAGACAAAACTTCAACGACACCATTTATACTTATCATCCTGAAAAGGATGAAGTAACCCTTCGCTATACTTTCGATTTTGACGATCTGAAACTCTCTTATGAACTGCTCCGTGATTTGGAAACATTCAAAAGAAACGAAGGAAGCATTGCTTATATTCCTGATATAACAGAGACCAACAAACATGTCTTTGTTGATATGGTCGTTTGCAAACGGAAAGAAAAGTACATCATCGACAAGAAAACAAAAACCTTTTTCCAACCCCAACATTTGGACAAAGGACTTTACATTGAAAATGGCTCGCATTACTTTTGGCCAAAATATTACACTAATGAGACAATGATAGATTTCCTTCCTGCTGATTATTTAATGGAAAAGAAAGAAGAAATCACTCATCCGTTATTGAAATCCATTGTTGAACGGATGGAAGAAGATAGTAATCCTGTATTGATGTTGTACAGTGAATGACGTTCACTCTATCACTTGCGGCACTCCGCACTGATTTTCAATCGGTTGGAGTGCCGCAAGTTGGTTCTTCAGATGTTATTCAACCTATTTTACCATAAGCTATCTCATGCTTCAACAAATCATAATTATAGGCAGCACTTTGATAATAAAGTCCTGTTTCCAAATCAATAATCTTTTCATAAAGCTGAGAATTGTAAACAAGTTCCAATGCGGCAGGCAATTCCAAATCATAATCTTCCATCAGAAAGACCGTCATCTGGTCAATCGTTCTATTAATCAAAAAATCCTTTTGAGCCTGGGTTGTCATAAGCGTTTCAGTAATTTGATTGCCCTCTCCGTTCCGAAGAAATATTGGCGGTTCAACTTTTTATATTCCAATTCACGTACCAATTCCGAAATAGTCAGAGTACCTTCATCGTAACGTCCGATAAGATAAGCCACACCATCATCGGCAATAGGTCCTACCACAATATCATAATCATGATGAAAGTGTGCTTTACGACTTCTATTTTTGTGAATAAAAGTAGCCCACTCCTCTGTGGGAGTTTCAAAAACAAGGACATTCAATTCCGTGGAAGCCATAACCGCTTCATCGAAATCATATTCTTGCAGAATCGGTTCACCTCCCAAAAGCTCTGATTTCTTTTTCGCCCAATCTTCGGCTTGCTTACGGATGTCTGTCAGATAAAAGCCCTGTCCGAAATCCTTAAAAGCTTTGGATTTCGCAATATCTATCTGTCGGAAATCAACATTCGTTCCATGATAAAGCTTCATGCCAATAATCCTCCATTCTTTTGACAAACTATAATCAAATCGTCCACGGCATCGTCTATAGACTGTAAATGTTCCACTTCATAGAACTTGTCCAAGAAAGCGATACCTTGAAAACGATACAAATAACGGAAGGCCGATTGTACCGATAAAGCAAAACGTGCAGCAAAAGCACGAATGCAAGCATTGATATAAGGAATCTTATACTTGTTTGCCATCATTTCTCTTTTTAAAACCTATTCGGGTACAAATATAAAGAAAATCTCCGAAATGTATATAAGTTCATGGAAAACTATTATTTTTGCCTTTCTAATAAAAAATATCATAAAACCCGTACCCGATTCGAATACTTGTCCGTATTAAAAGCAAAAGAACAATAAAACAAACATTATGAAGAAAAAAATTACATTTCTTTTGCTGACGCTGATTAGCGTACAACTGACTCTCTCGGCACAAACCGACCAACGTATCAACCTTGCTTTTCAGAACGAGGCCTTGCCTACCGTTCTGAAAAAACTGGAACAAGCTTCAAGCTATCGCATCCTTTTCACATACGATGATGTGCAGTCCTATCAAGTAACAGCTACACTTCACGACTCCACCATCTTTCAGGCCATAGAAAAGGTGTTGGAAGGCAAACCGCTTACTTACACTCAAAAAGACAATCAGTACATCATCATTCTTTCTGCCAAGGTAAAGCAGAAACCTCTTGCCATTCGAGGTACGGTGATGAACGAAAAGAATGAGCCGATGCCCTTTTGTAACGTGCTTTTGCTCACTCCCGACTCTACCTTTGTGAACGGATGTGTTACGAAAGAAGATGGTTCGTTCGCGATGGCAGGTGTGGAAGGTACACCCTATCTGTTGAAAACTTCCTACATCGGATATGTTACTTCTACCCAACC
>JAFQBF010000136.1 GCA_017416735.1 Bacteroidaceae bacterium
TCGTGTCGCCCGGCAAGGCAATGCAGCGTTTCACATAGTATTTCAGCAGATGCATGGAGAGGCTATCGTTGCTACGGGGATAGGGATAGTGAAACACCAGCACGTCGTTGCGTTTCACTTTCCCCAATCCCGGCAAACGGTAAATCTCCACTTCCTTTTCTTCCGCAGCTTCCCAAATGTCGAAGATTCTCGCTCCCATCACCCACTTGTTTATAAGGATGTTGTCACCAGGTTGCAAAGCAGGTTGCATGGAATCGGTGGGGATACGGAATGTGCAGACCGTTGTTGTCTGCATCAAAAAGTAGATTACTATTGCAACAGACAAACATACCATAACAGTCAACAATCGATCAGCAAGATTCATCATATCACTCTCTTTATTCATTTACTTCACGGATACTATTAATTCCATCTTCACACTATTCCCTACCAGAAAGGGAAGAAAGATACTTCAGCTGCTTCATCGAGTCGATGCGGGGATTGTCATAACCGTAGCAGTCCGCCATCCGTTCCAGCAGGAAGAGGGCGGCACGGTGCTTACGCTCGTCACCCTCATAATGACGGAGCACCTTTTCCTGTTCCGCACGGTTCGCACCGGCACGTTGATAGGTGCGTTCCAAACCCGTATTGCGGGTGCAGGAAGAGAGAAACAACAAATGGAGCAGAGAAATTAAAAGATGTTTTCGCATACAACGAATATAACTATTCCTTTATTTTCCATCTCAAAATCAGATGATTGTCTTCTATGGAAACTGGTTGTTTCAGCATCCCATTCAAATGAGTCCAATCGTTCAAATACAAATCCGCACTAATGGGAGAAAGAAGAGATTCTGATGATTGATAGACTTTCGGCATAATTCCTCTTGTTTTACCGTTAGCCACTACTTTATCACCCATTATATCAAATATAGCCGTATAATGTTCTCCATTATGAATATACGAAACCCATAAAAATCGTTCCGAAAAAAAAGCTTCTATTATAAAATCATATCGAAACTGATTCTCATTAAAAAGATTAGAGTCCGCAATATATTCAGCTGGCATCGGAGAAGAAAACATAAACTGACAGAACGGAACAACTTTCGCATCCGATAGAGAATAGACAACATTAAAGAATGTATCCATATAATAAGAAGCACCATTCCATTTCTGAAAAGGCGAAGAAATGAGCGGTGGATTAGAAATCTGCTTATCATACACTCTCACAGACCGATCCTCTTCTTGAAAATCCTTATCAAAACGATAAAGCAGAAATGAGTCTTCGCCAGAAGTATAAGTCAAATGATTAGTGGAACATACATACCCCTCTTCACTACTTCCAATATACCATAACATAGAATTGCTTATTTTCCTTTTCCAAAGAAAATTTCCTCCATTATCGTAAGCATAGACGGTCGAAGAATTTGTCAAGAGATAAAGACATCCTGTGTGCTCGTCCACTATAAAATCAGACAATGTAGAATATTCGCCCGGTCCTTGACCTACCCTGCCTACACGATGTAAGAATTTTCCAGTTCCTTCAAAAACAAGTACACATTTCCTCACATGGTCAAGCACATAATAGTTACCATTGGCCTCAATCAGCTTATCCACTGATCCCAATAAAGACTCATCCGTAGTCTCCAATACTATGACTTCCAAAGGATACATTTTGTCTAAGACATTCAAAGTATCAGATGTCGATTTGCTTAAATCCAAACGAAGAATAGCATTGGATGCCGGTTTCCGTTCCCCACATGAAACGAAAGCCAGCACCAATATTAAAAAGTTGATAAACCTAAGCACTTTCATTATTTCATTTTTCAGTACTACCTTCCGGACATTCCGTTACTTGAACATGAGTACATTCTAACATCGAGCCAGGTTCAACGTCATAATATTCTATTTCTTTCACGCGAGTACCCGCCCAGTGATTACCACGATAACAACTTACTCTAACTTTGGCTCGTGAACAACGACCTGTTCCTGTTTCATCACTAGCCAATGCTTCTACATTAGCCATTGCCACATCAGACAACTCTATCGAATTTTGAGAGTTAAATACATTGATGCCAGCAATTACTCCAACGATAGCAACAATAGTTGCCTTTACAATATTCTTTTTCATATTTACTTTATTTTTTTATTATCATTAAGTTATATTTACTGCATTTATCCTTTCAGCAGACAAGCAAACGTATTGCTTCTTTCAAATTAATTTCGTATTTTTGTGACCTCCTTTCTTTTTTAGGAGAACTGGTGGGGGAGAAAAAGAATATTCATTGGTAGTGAGGTTCTTTCTCTCCCGTTTTGTTCTCTTGGATTAATTAACATTTTAATTAGCGCTCCCTTTGACTTTCAAGCGCAAAGGGGAATTTTCCACATTACAATATACCTTTATGGACTTGTTGAAGTGTCCGGTATCTTCGGCTTCGTAAATGACCTTCAGTTCCAATGTTTCACCCGGACGGACTGGCTGCTTGCTATATTCCACCTTGGTACAACCACAAGACGTAATTACATCATAAACCACCATCAGTTCCTCGCCTGTGTTAGTCAGCACAAAACTACGCTCTTGCCTTTCTTCCTTGGGGAAACTTTCGAAGTCCAATTCCGTTTGATTTACGGACACTTGTGTGATGGTTTCTTTCTTCGCGGTTCCTTGATTTCCTGCAATCAGTTTTAGATAGAGTTCCTTCACCTTCGGATTAAGAACAGGATTGCCCAAGGCGACTACTTTGTTCTCCTTGTCCAGTAAAAAGGTTTAAAACCAAATGATAAACAACAAGCAAGATAGCACCTTCCTATAGCTAACATCATCTTTTAAATTTATAGATACCCATTACCGGATTTTCCGTCTTTTCCACAATGGAAATCATTTCCGCCAATTGGGGATTAATATCTTTGTCCTTTCCTGTCATCTGTAGATAATCGGCCAACGAAATGATATCACCTGCCGTCCAATAAGCGACCAGAAATTCATCCGTCGCTTTCAGGAAACGTGGATTACAACCTGTCAAATCGTCCATCAATATTCCACCCTTGTATGACAGATTCCGCTTCTTATCATAAAGCAAGGATTGAAGTTTGCCAGAATCGAAATATTGGACATACATATAATGTGAATTCTCCCAACAGCTGTTGAAGCCATAAACGGGGAACTGTTTCTGGACAAAATCAACGACACTCGAAGATGGGTCGGAAAGTCTTGCGGACATATACTTATCCGGATTCCGGCTCCCGAAATCCAA